>CAZRHX010000064.1:0-8354 GCA_964599855.1 uncultured Tissierella sp.
AACCTGTTTCCCAAGAACGATAGTGATTGGCTAGAAACAGTCTGTAACTTGTAACCGAGTTTTTAAAACCTATATAATCAGGCTAGTAGAAATGGAAGTTTAGTAACATCAAGGCTTGTATGAATCAAGGTAAAAATCAATGCCTTATTTGAGGACTTTTGAAAGAGTAGTTTACAGTTACAACTCCCCTGTATCTATTAAAACTTTAGTAGAGAGCACAGTAAGTGTACCGACACTTACAAAAAAAACTGATCAAGCGGACCTAAGGTCAGCTTGATCAGTTCAATATTCTACTCTTCCTATTGAAATTATTTAGGGAATACCCCTAATAACCTGTTTAAAATAAAAAGCAAAGATTGCTTATGCAGTAAATGTAGAGTGAAATAATCAATTTCAAAATATAGTTCAGTTATAAAAATTATTTTTTGAATATATAAAATCATTCACTAATTCATGATACAATTTAAACACTGAAAACTTTATCTAAGGGTGGGTAGCCAAAAAATAATAATCTATAGGAAATTGTTTTATTTATTAAAAGAAAAATGTCTAATCCAGACCGATAAAAACCTTCTAAAAAAATTTTACACAATAAACTAAGCTATCTAGGTTCGCAATTATTTTTTAGAGAAAATTATGATATTTATTGATAAATACAAAAAGATAGTAGATAAACTATAAATTATTCTTGATAATAGCCGATATAGCTAGTAGCAAGGATAAAATTTTATATATAAGTAAATAAGAAGAATAAGTTTATTTAAACATTAGTAAAAATAGAATTTCTAAAAGAATATAATGGAATAACTTTTACAGCTACTATTATTATGACCTTATGATAGCAAATGAGATGGAATAGGTTTCCATATCTTTGCTGAGACGAAAAAATTTAAGAAGAAGGTGTTTATATGGAATATATATCATTAGTTTTTTCACTATTGTTTTTATCTTTAATACCAATATATCTTTATTGGGGAATCTATATAATTAAGCTTAATAAAAAAGCAAAGGAAAATAGAGTGTTTTTAGCTATTTGTGTTGTTGTGAGTATATGGTCTCTTGGATTTGCTATGGCAAATTCTGCTGTTGATATTAATGCTGCACTGTTTTGGAGAAGGGTTTCAGCTATAGGATGGACATCCGTATATAGTTTAATGCTACATTTTTTGATATTACTATCGCATAAAAATTTAAATCCAAAACAAATAAAATTACTAGGTCTTTTACATGTTCCAGCAGTTATTAGCATGTACATTTTTTCTTTTTCTAATAAGTTGGCAATGACTCAATATAACTTAATAAAAATAGATTTAGGTTGGACCAATAGATCAATAGGTGACGGATTAGATTTATTCTTTAGATTTTACTATATTTCTTATATATTATTGAGTATATTACTTGTTTGGAGATGGCAAAAAAGACTAGAAGACAGAAAAATTGCTAAGAAAGCAAGGCTTATTATTTATTCTCTTATTGCTAGTGGCGTATTAGGTACAGTTACAGATATAGTAATGACATCTTTACTGAATAAACCCATACCACAGCTTGGTCCCATATTTATTTTATTGCCGTCAGGTGCAATGTATTATCTAGCTAAATATTATGGATTAATAAACAATGAATATACATACAAACAAGAAATAATTGCAACAGAAGATGATAAAAAAAGAATATTTAATAATATCGTAATAGCATTTTTTATCGCTGGCATATTAAATCTTGCATTTGAATACTTAGAGTTTATACGAGTAAATAAAATTAGTTTTTCAGCAGGAGTTATAAGAAGTAGTATGTTTTTTGTAACTGGAACAATTATATATATGATACAAAAAACAAAGAAACTTAGATTAAAAGAAACACTTACTGTAATCGTATTAGTAGCAAATATTCCTATTATAACATTTAGTTTTTTGGAATATGCAAGCATAACAGTATGGGTTTTTCCTGTAATAATAATTATAACCTCACTTGTATTTAGTAAAAGAAGGCTTCTGATTTCAACAACAATAGTCTCAATACTAACACAAATCATAATATGGATAATAAAACCCAAAGAACTAGTGCAAGTAGACGGATATGATTATATTTTAAGGATAATAATGTTTATCCTTGCATTTATGGTAGGATTTTATGTAAACAAAATTTATGTTAAGAAAATACAAGAAAATGCTTACCAAATTGAATTTCAAAAAAAAGTTTCAGAGATTTCTTTTGATTTTGTCAATCTTAATCAGAAAAATTTCGAGAATAAAGTCAATAATCTTCTAGAGAAAATGGGTGAGTTTTTCAATGTAGATAGAACTTATTTATTTATCATAAATCCTGATAAGGAAACTATGAGATATTCAAATGAGTGGTGTAAGAGAGGAATAAATCAAAAAATAGGAAATGTTGAGAGAATACCTCTAGATTTAGTTCCTTGGTGTATAGATCAGCTCAACAATAACAAGTTAGCTTATATTGAAGATGTAAATAAAATGCCAAAAGAAGCAAGTGCAGATCAAGAACAACTTCACAGACGAGATGTTAAATCTCTAGTTGCAGTTCCTATATTAATCGAAGGTAAAATGCAAGGATTTATAGGAATTGAATCAGTGACAAGGATAAAGAAATGGACAAAAGAAAATATAGAGATGCTTAATATTATGGCAAATATTTTATCCAGTGGGTTTCTACAAATAAAAGCTGATAAAGAGATAGAGTTTATGGCTTACTACGACAATTTGACGAAACTACCTAATCGTTTCTTATTTGAAGATAGGGTTAACCAGGCAATTGAATTATCTAAAAGAACAGGTAATTTTATCAGTATAATATTTATAGATTTAGATAATTTCAAATCAGTAAATGACACAATAGGACACAAGGGTGGAGATAGATTATTAGAGCAAGTTGCTGAAAATCTAGTTAGGGTACTTCGTAAAACGGACACAGTTGCTCGTTTTGGTGGCGATGAATTTATGATCATGCTAAATAACCTCTCAGACCAGACAATGATTGCTGAGATTGCAGATAAGGTAATGGAAATATTTTCAGAAACATTTATTATTAACGAACAGGAATTTTTAGTTACTGCTAGTGCCGGTATATCGATTTATCCAGTTGATGGAAAGGATTCGGCTACATTAATTAAAAATGCAGATATAGCTATGTATAATGCAAAAGACAAGGGTAAGAACCAATATGCTATTTGCACAGATAATATGAAAAAAGAAGTAGAATTTAGTATGGAGTTGTCAAATGACATTTATTATGCTCTGAAAAGAAATGAGCTAGTTGTATATTATCAACCTCAAGTAGATCTTATAACAAAACAAATAACAGGAGCAGAGGCACTCCTTCGATGGAAACATCCTACAAGAGGGATGATATCACCTGGAATATTTATACCCATAGCAGAAAAAAATTCTTTGATAAATAGTATAGGAGATTGGGTTCTAAGAGAAGCTTGTATACAAAATAAGAAATGGCAGGATAAGGGATTACCCCCTATAAAGATGGCTATTAATCTCTCAGCTATCCAAATGCTAAATCCTAGGCTATCATCTAATGTAGAGGGGATTATTAAAAAAACAGGACTAAACCCTAAGTATATTGAACTAGAGATTACTGAAAGCATTGCAATAAAAGAAACAAATTATATAGTAGAAGTTTTAAATAAACTGAAAAAAATAGGACTATCAATAGCAATTGACGATTTTGGAACAGAATATTCTTCCCTTAGTAGGATAAAAATGTTACCAATTGATAATATTAAAATTGATATGCAGTTTATACAAGGCATAGAGTCAAATGAAAAGGACAAGGCTATTACTATGGTAATTATCAATTTGGCTAAAAGTTTAGGACTTAATGTTCTAGCAGAGGGAGTTGAAACTGAGCAGCAATTGGATTTTTTAAACCAAAAGATGTGTGATAATGTTCAAGGTTATTATTATTACAAGCCTATGCCAGCTGAGGAGATGGAGAAGATACTATTTGATCTATCAAAAGCTGATACTAAGCATACTATTAAAAAATCTAAATTGAAACCGATTACTGAATCATAGTAGAATAAATATTATGAGGAGGATAAATGGAATAAGGGGCTAGGAACCTTGCTTTCAATCATTTTATGATTTAAGATATTTGGATATTGTAATAGTTCTTTAATTATAGAACGGTGATAAATTATAATCAAAGAAGTAGTACTAGTATAGAAATAGGACAACCCAAACATAATAGATTCTGTATCTGATATAATATAACTATCAGAAAAGGAGCGGATTTATTATATTAAGTAGTAAGAATAATAAAAGAAATGATGATAATAAACCTTATTTATTATCATTAGTAGCATTAAGTCTAATCATATTAAACTGGGTAATTTATATAGCAGCCTTTTATCTAACTGATTTTTCCAGTATCATCAGATTTACACCTGTTTGGTTTATAGTTGCTATCATTGGTTTTGTAGCTACTTATAAGGAGTTTAGAAATAATCCTATCTTTTCTATAGTAGTTTCTGGACTAGCAATTATCAATTCTATTGTGGGAATGGTTTTATGGGGGATAGGGAAGATGTAAGTAATAAGCAACTTGCATTATCTAGTAGTAACTATAAATGTTATAATAGTTAGTCTGAATATTTCACAGTATACTAGAAGAGGGTTCTATACCTCTTCTTTTTCATTTTCTATATTTGCATATAAAACAGTACTATTTTAGTAGTATCTTAATTTTGCAGTATAATTTTATCAATTCAATGGTTGTGCAAAGATAGAAGTATATTTATGTCTATTTGAAGCGATAAATGGATCGATAGAGTTATCGTTGCAAACTTATAAAAATAATGATTAAATTAATTTAACCAATACTATAAATATGACATCATGTGTGTAGCATTAATAAAAAAGAAGGTGTATTATGGGTAATTTAAGAAATCTATTTACACATAATGGAGTTTTAACAACTGCTAAATTAAACGAATATGGTATTTCTGCTTATATGATTAATAAACTCCTTAAAGAAAACAGGATAAGTCGGATAAGTAGAGGTAATTATATTTATAATGAACTTCATTTATATTACTATGAGATAATATCGGTATTGCTTCCTGAGTCTATTATATACTTAGAAAGTGCTCTACTACTTCACGAATATACTGATAGAATACCTAATGAGTGGAAGATAGCTGTTGGTAGAAATATGGATAGAAATAAATATAATATTGAATATCCTAAGATAAAGGCACACTTCGTAGAAGAAAGTATTTTAGGAATAGGAGTTATGAAAATTGAGACTTTCTTGGGTGAAGATAATAATAAAAATCTTAATAATTTATATAAATATGCCAGAGAATTAAATATGTTAGGAATAGTAGAGACTTATATAGGAGTGTGGTTTTAATGAACAGCAGTCCAAGCAGTATACTTGCGAAGTTGAAAAATGAATCGATAAAAAGAGAAATATCAAATCAACAGATGATTAAACTCTTTTCACAAGAGGAGTTTTCTAGGAGACTTGGCAGATCAAAATACAGAGACCAGTGGATTCTGAGTATTTAAAGAATATGATTTTGATCGGATTAATGATAATTTAAAAAGTATCAAATATAAGAAGACTGAATGGGATAAAATCAATCATAATAGATATATAATTATAGAGGATAAATATAGAAAAGAATAATGTATTGAGATAAATTTGGAGTTACCCCTGTCAGGGTTGGTGAGGCTTATAGCGACTGATAAGGAGCTAGAAGTCCGCAACCTACGGCTGGAGTGGTAGACAGAAGTCTTGAAACCTTTGGGAACAGAGAGTTCAAGACTTTTTTATTTTAGAAAAATACTAATAAGATACTAAAATATTAAATTTCATCAATGGGTTTGAAGTTCTATTCTAGAAGTATAATACAAGGTCAAGATAATTATTATAAAAATGGGTAAAAACATAGTGTACTGGTAACTCTAACAAGAAAGGGGACTATCGATATGCTAGAGACTATTTATACTGTATTTATTCTGATATTAAAGATATTTTCTATATATTTTGGCCTTATAGCTATATTTTCAATGTTTGGAAAGAAGAAAGAAAAACTAACAAATAAAAAACTTAGATTTGCAGTACTTATTGCAGCAAGAAATGAGGAAAGTTGTATTTCAGGAATTATCGATAGTTTAAAACATCAAGAGTATCCTAATGAGTTAATAGATATCTTTGTAATACCAAACAAGTGCATTGATAACACAGCCACTGTTGCAAAAGAAAGTGGTGCTTATGTGATGGAAGCGCCGGAAAATGTGAAATATAAAGGTGGCGCATTACAGTTTGCGATGGATAAATTATTAAAGAGTGAGAATCAATATGACGTCTTTCTAGTATTTGATGCTGACAATGAAGCAGCTCCAGAGTTTGTATCATCAATGAATCAAACGCTTTGTAATGGTGCGAGAGTAGCAAAAAGTAGAATACTAGCAAAAAACCGTGAAGATTCATGGGTTGCAATGTGTTATGATATTCACTTTTGTACTGCTAATTTGTTTTTGAATAGAGCAAGAGTTCGAATAGGACTTTCAGCTAGATTGATTGGGACGGGATTTGCGGTAACAACGGATTATTTACGTGAAATTGGTGGATTTAACACAATAACGATAACAGAAGATGCAGAGTTCTTTGCTATTTGTGCTGCCCATGGGGAGAAGATAGCATTTTGTGAAAATGCAATTACATATGACGAGCAATCGCTTGAATTTAAGACATCTATAATTCAACGAAAGCGCTGGATGAGTGGTATCAT
Source organism: uncultured Tissierella sp. (assembly GCA_964599855.1). Classification (GTDB taxonomy): domain Bacteria; phylum Bacillota; class Clostridia; order Tissierellales; family Tissierellaceae; genus Tissierella_A. Next base: position 6,776 of record CAZRHX010000064.1, read on the forward strand.
GCAGGTGTTAATACTTAAATTCAAAGATTTGAGTAAAGGACTATTTAGGGGGAAAAGTGCGAAATATTCATTTGATACCTTAGTACAGTTTTCGTTTGCTTATGTTCAAGCATTAATTCCATTTGCCTTGTTGTTAGCAATAATAAATTCACCTAGCACCTTTATTGTTAACTCCTTACCTATAATAATGTTAAAAGGATATTTATTTGTATTATTAACTGCTTTTATAGTTTTAATTTTAGAAAAGCGTTTAAGTTACTCACCAAATGTTATTGCTGGTATTTTTATGTATCCATTTTTTGTTCTTAGCTTTATTCCTTTACAAACGGTGTCTTTATTTAAGAAAACACTTAAATGGGAAGCAATAAAACATACGTCCATTTCCAGTGAAACAAATAGCTCCACTATTAAAACGCGGAAGAGATGGAGAAATATATCTTTTACTAAAAAGATTATAATTCCTCTAAAAAGAGTTGCTACATATGCTAGAAACTTTGGAGTGTCAGTAATCATTGATATCAGTATATTTGCAATAATTGTATATCTTGTAAAACCTATTTTGGGGACGGGTAGTGCTATTGTAATTGCAAGTGTAATAGCTCGTACTACTTCGTCGCTTATAAATTTTAGTCTTAATAAAGCACTTTTTATAGGTGAAAACATTGGTCATAAAAGCTTTATAGTGAAATATTATATTCTTTGGGTATGTCTCTTAACTTTATCAGCGACTATGACTTATATATTAAATGATATTTTTGTAATTACTGAGGTTGTAGCAAAAATAATATCGGATATTTGTTTAGGTCTGTTAAGTTATCAAATTCAAATGAGGTGGGTTTTTAGTAAAAAATCACGTCGAAAAACAAGAGGATTATATTTTAGAGTTGTAAGAAAAATCCTTCAATTATTTTTAAAAAGAGAAATGAATGTTGATAAAAAGATATTTATGACAGGAAATGTATTAGTGGGACATCATCAAAATTTTTATGGTCCAATAACTTGTTTACTATGGTTGCCAGATACAGTAAACATCTGGGTGGTTTCTCATCTTTTTAATTTTAAAGAGTGTTTTGGGATGTATTATAATCTCACTTTTAAGAAAACTATAAAATTGCCTAAAGTAGTTGCCTTTATAATGGCGACACTTTGTGCCTTATTAATTCCGCCATTATTAAAATCAGCAAGAGCCATTCCTGTTTATCGTGAGTCTAAAGATATTATGAAAACTTTTAATCTCAGCATGGAGTTGCTTAATAAAGGAGAACAAATACTCATTTTCCCTAATATTGAATATAATGATAATAGCCATATAATGGGTGAGATTTATACCGGTTTTACTCATTTAGAGAAATTATATTATAGATCTAATAATGAACATCTTGGTTTTGTATCAATTATTATCGATAAAACAACGGGAATAATAACAAATTCAGATACAGTTTTTTTTGATGATGATAAGCCTTATAAAGTGGAAAAAGATATTGTAGTCAAGCAAATTATTGATAATATTAATTTGGAATACTATAAGCCGTACCACCCTATCTAATTGGATCATAAAAACATCAGAAGAATAGTTACA
>CAZRHX010000065.1:0-5676 GCA_964599855.1 uncultured Tissierella sp.
TATTGATAAAGTTAGATACTATAGAGGCCTATATAAAAAACATAGAAGAAAGATCGCCAGAAGTTGTAATAGAATATAAGAAAAAACTTAATGATAGAATAAGTGAGCTTATAGACAATGATACAATATTAGATAAAGAAAGATTAAATAATGAAGTGGTATTTTTTGCAGACAAGGCAAGTATAGACGAAGAACTGGTAAGATTAAAAAGTCATATTAAACAATTGAAATTAATTTTAGAAGAAGAGAATTCTATAGGAAGAAAATTAGATTTTTTAATTCAAGAATTTAATAGAGAGATAAATACTATTGGAAGCAAGTCAGGTGATATACTTATAACAACTTATGTAGTAGAATTAAAATCAGAAGTTGAAAAAATTAGAGAGCAAGTGCAAAATATAGAATAATTAAGGAGAAAATTATGACGATTAGACTTATAAATATAGGTTTTGGCAATATGGTTGCAGAAAATAGAGTAATTGCTATAGTAAGTCCTGAATCAGCACCTATAAAAAGATTAATACAGGAAAAAAGGGACAAAGGAAATCTTATAGATGCTACTTATGGCAGAAGGACTAGAGCTGTAATAGTATTAGATAGCCATCATATAATGCTTTCAGCAATATTACCAGAAACTATATCAAACAGATTAAAGAGTAAAGAATAAAATTACAATAAAACTTAAGAAAGAAGGTAAGTTAATATGTCCCAAGGATTTTTATTAGTTATATCCGGCCCTTCTGGATGCGGAAAAGGAACTGTAAGTAAAGTACTTCTTGAAAAAAATTCAGATATTATATTTTCCATATCATCTACTACTCGTAAGAAAAGAATTGGAGAAGAGGATGGAGTAAATTATTTCTTTACAGATGAAGAAGATTTTCGTAAAAAAGTAAAAGAAAATGAATTTTTAGAACACGCATGTGTACATAATAACTATTATGGTACGCCTAAAGATTTTGTATTAAAAGAAATTGAAAAAGGTGAAATAGTTCTTTTGGAAATAGATGTTCAAGGTGCAATGCAAGTGAAAAAGAATTATAAAAATGTTGTATTCGTATTTTTATTACCACCTACTATGGCAGAATTAAAAGATAGAATAACTAAAAGAGGTACTGAAACACCTGAAGCTATACAGACAAGATTTGAAAATGCATTTGAAGAATTAAATTTTGTAGGAGAATATGACTATTTTGTTGTAAATGATAAGGTGGAAAATGCAGTTACAGATATTGAAAACATTATAAGAGCTGAAAAGTTAAGAGTGAAAAGACATTCTAATATCAAAGAGAGAATAATTTCGCAAGAAGGGGGAAAATAAATGTTAAATCCATCATTTGAAGGAATTTTAAAAGAAGGAGACAGCATATATACTTTAGTTATGCTAGCTTCAAAAAGAGCCCGTCAAATTATAGAGGGGTCAAAACCACTAATAGAGACTGATTCAAAAAAACCTGTAAGCATAGCTATAGAAGAAATATTAGCTGGAAAAATAACTTATAAAAACCCACAATTAGACAATATAAAGTAGGTGTAGATATGCTTAAAGATAAAAAAGTAATACTCGGAGTTACAGGAGGTATAGCAGTATATAAGGCAGCTGACCTTGTAAGTAAATTAAGAAAAAGTGGAGCAAGTGTTGAGGTTATAATGACTGAAGCTAGTCAGGAGTTTGTCAATTCTTTGACATTTCAGACAATGAGTTCAAATCTAGTTCATACAAGTATGTTTAATAAAATAAACAAGTTGGATGTAGAACATATTTCTCTAGCGCAAAAGGGTGATATAATACTAGTGGCTCCTGCTACTGCCAATACTATAGGTAAGATAGCAAATGGAATTGCTGATAATTTACTTACTACAGTAATTATGGCTTCAAATAAAAAAGTAGTTTTTGCTCCTGCAATGAATACATGGATGTATAACAATCCTATAGTTCAGTCTAATATTAAAAAATTAGAGAGTTTAGGCTATGAATTTATAGAAACGGGAACTGGACTTCTAGCATGTGGAGATTATGGTGCAGGCAAGATGGCTGAACCTGAAGATATAGTAGATTATATAGATAGTGTTTTAACAGAAAAAGACTTAAAAGGAAAAGATATAATTATAACAGCAGGACCAACTATAGAAGCTATAGACCCTGTAAGATATATAACCAATCATTCAAGTGGTAAAATGGGATATAGTATAGCAAGAGAAGCTTTAAAAAGGGGTGCTAAAGTTCACCTTATATCAGGACCTACATCTTTAGATATTCCAAAAGGAGCAGATTTTATTTCTATAAACACGACAGATCAGATGTTTGAAGAAGTAGGTAAACTTTTTAAAAATTGTGATATACTTATTAAGTCTGCAGCTCCTGCAGATTTAAAAGCTAAAAAATATAAGAAAAACAAAATAAAAAAAGATGATTTAAAGGACCAACTTTTCAAAGTAGAGTTTATTAGAAATCCTGATATTGCAGAGTATTATGGCAATATCAAGCAAGAACAAATAATTGTAGGCTTCGCTGCTGAAACAGATAATTTAATAGAAAATGCTAAACTTAAATTAAAAAAGAAAAACTTTGATTTTATAGTGGCAAATGATATCACTAAAAAAGGAGCAGGTTTTAAAACTGATACAAATATAATAAGTATAATAGATAGAGAAAAGATAGAAAACTATTCTATAATGACAAAAGAAGAAATTGCTAAAATCATATTAGATAAAGCAGTAAATATTTCAAAAAACAAAAGCTAGATATCTAGCTTTTGTTTTTTGAACTAAAGGAGAATTTTTATGAAACATAAATATGCTAAACTTATTATTGACAATAATGCGTCCAAACTAGATAAACTATTTATATATATATTAGGAGAAGAACTTTTAGATATAGCTGAAATAGGTATGAGAGTTATGGTGCCATTTGGACGTGGAAATAAGATTATAAAGGGGCTTATCATAGAAATAGCTGATGAAACGCAAGAAAACTATAAATTTAAAAATATAATAGATGTTTTAGATGATAAGCCAATAATAAGTAAGGCATTAATAAATTTGGGAATTTGGATGAAAAATGAATACATAGCTAGTTACTTAGATGCTTTTCAACCTATACTTCCTCCTGGAGACTATAAAAAGGTTAATTCTTTTATAGAACTTATAGACGTACACTATAAATCTAAAGTGGTGGAAGAAAAAAAAATAATAGACTATTTAAAAAAAAATGAAATATCTTTGTTAGAGAAATTAAAAAGAGATTTAAATCTTTTAAATATAAATAAGCATATAAGAAATCTAGAAAATTTAAACATAGTAGAAACTACTATTGATATAAAAACTACTATAAAAAAGAAAAAACAAAGATGGGCTAGGCTTTACCAAGGAATGAGCTTAAGTGAGTTAGAAAACTTGGTAGGAAATAGAGCCTTTAAACAGCTTAAGATTGTTGAGCTTCTACACAAAAATGGTGAAATGACTTTAGAAAATATAATGAAAAGCCTAGGAGCAAGTCTTAGCACTATTAAATCATTAGAAAAAAAGAATGCTATTGATATATTCGAAAGAGAAGTCAATAGAGAGGCAGTAAAAAAAGAAATACTTAAATATGATAAACATAAGTTAAATGAAGAGCAGAAAAAGGTATATGATAAGATAATCAAAAATATAGATACTGCTTCTAAGGAAAAAGAATTTTTGATACACGGTGTTACTGGAAGTGGGAAAACTGAGATTTACCTTCAGATAGTAGAAGAAATGCTAAATCAAGATAAGGATACGATTATATTGGTTCCGGAGATTTCTTTAACTCCACAGACTATAGATAGATTTGTAGGTAGGTTTGGGAGTAGTGTGGCTGTTCTCCACAGTAAACTCTCTCAAGGGGAAAGATTTGATGAATGGAGGAAAATTAAAGAAGGCCTAGTAAAGATCGTAGTAGGAGCAAGATCCGCAATATTTGCTCCTTTTAAAAACTTAGGGTTGATTGTTATAGATGAGGAACATGAATCAACCTATAAGTCTTCTCAGAACCCCAAGTATCAAACCATTGAGGTAGCTAGAAAGAGAAGTGAAATGGAAAATGCATTTTTAGTATTAGGAACTGCTACTCCTTCTTTAGAATCATATAATAAGGCTTTAAATGGAGAAATAGAGTTATTAGAATTAGATAAAAGAGCAAACAAACTTAGCCTTCCAGAAGTTACCTTAGTTGATATGAGAGAGGAACTAAAAGATGGTAATAGATCCATACTGAGCCAAACTCTTCATGAAGAGATCATAGCTACATTAAATAAAGGAAAACAGATAATATTATTTTTAAATAGAAGAGGTTTTTCTTCTTTTATATCCTGTAGAAACTGTGGCTATGTGGTGAAATGTAAATCATGTGAAATATCCATGACATATTATAAGCGTATTCATAAACTTAGATGTCATTATTGTGGTGAAACAGAAGAAGTTCCACATGTATGTCCTGAATGTGGAAGTAAATATATTAAACACTTTGGTGTAGGAACTGAACAAATAGAAGAAATCATAAAAGAAACTTTTCCAAATGCAAGAATTAGAAGGATGGATAGTGATTCTACTACAAGAAAAGGAAGTTATGAAAAAATATTAGAAGCGATGAAAAATAAAGAAATTGATATTCTAATAGGTACTCAAATGATATCCAAAGGGCTTGATTTTGAAGACGTTTTATTGGTGGGTGTAATAGCTGCTGATACTACTTTAAATTTACCAGATTATAGAGCACCGGAAAAAACCTTTCAGCTTATAACTCAGGTTTCAGGTCGATCAGGTAGAGGAAAAGAAAAGGGGAAAGTGGTGCTCCAAACATATAATCCCGACCATTATAGTATAGTTCATGCTAAGGAACAAGATTATATTGGTTTTTTTAATTCTGAAATTGTTTTAAGAAAAGAATTTCTATATCCTCCTTTTATAAATCTTATCAATATATTAATATATGGAAAAAATAAATTTAATGTTGGTAAATTATCAAAAGAGATATATAATATAATAGGAAGAGAAGTATACAATCTATATAAAAATGATTATAAAAATTATATTATAGGTCCTAGCCCTGCACCGATTGAGAAAATCAAAGATAAATATAGGTATCAAATCCTTTTAAAAATTTCAGATGAATCGATAGATGATTTTAAAAATCTTATAAAAAGGGTATGTATATATAATGAATATAAATTAAATATAAAAGATATAAAAATAAGTGTAGATATAAATCCAGTTAATATTTTATAAATAGTATAGGAGGAGAAATAATGGCATTAAGAATGATAAAATTAGATGGTGACCCTATTTTAAGGAAAAAGTCTAAAGAAATAGATGAAATTACAGATAGAATAAAAATACTTTTAGAAGATATGGTAGAGACTATGGTAGAAGCCAATGGAATTGGTCTTGCTGCACCTCAAGTAGGAGTTTTAAGAAGAGCAGTAGTGATAGATATAGGTGAAGGTGTTATAAAGATGTTGAATCCAGAAATACTAGATACAGATGGAGCTATAGTAGATATTGAAGGATGTTTATCCGTTCCAAACTTATCTGGAACCGTAGAAAGACCTGAAAAAGTAAAAGTAAAGTATACTGATGAAAATGGTGAAGAAAAACAGCTAGAAGCTACAGAACTTTTAGCAAGAGCGGTTTGCCATGAAATAGATCACTTAA
>CAZRHX010000065.1:5686-8295 GCA_964599855.1 uncultured Tissierella sp.
AGGGAACGCGGTATAAATGAGCAATCTATCCATAGTTTTTATGGGCACTCCTGACTTTGCTGTAAAGTCTCTAGAAGCATTGTATAAGAATGATTATGATATAAAGCTCGTAGTAACTCAGCAAGATAAAAGAAGAGGTAGGGGTAAAAAATTACAATATACACCTGTAAAAGAAAAAGCGTTGGACTTAGCTTTAGAAGTATATCAACCTGAAGATATAAACAGTCTAGAGATGGTGGAAACCTTAAAAGATCTATCACCAGATTTTATAGTTGTGGCTGCATTTGGGCAGATATTAAAAGAAGAAATATTAGAGATACCAAAATATAAATGTATAAATGTTCATGCTTCATTATTACCGAAATATAGAGGGGCAGCTCCTATAAATTGGGCTATAATAAATGGTGAAAAAGAAACAGGTATAACCATTATGGAAATGGAAAGAGGTCTTGATACTGGAGATATGATAAGTAAGAAAAGTATTCCAATAGACCAAGAAGACGACTATATTTCAATTCACGATAAATTGGCTGTTATAGGGGGAGAGCTTTTAGTAGAAGCTCTTGAGGATATACAACTAGGTAAAGCTACCATAACAAGTCAAGATGATAATTTATCTTCTTATGCACCTATGATATATAAAACTACTGGTAAAGTAGATTGGAAGAGACCAGGAGTTGATATAATAAACTTAATTAGAGGTGTAGTGCCTTGGCCAGGGGCCTTTACTAGCTATAAAGATCAAAATATAAAAATATATAAAGCAGAAGTGCTGGATCGATTCAATAAAGAAGAATCTGGTAAAATCGTTAAAGTTTCAGATGAAGGTGTTTTTGTAAACTGTGAGGATAGTACTATCCTTATAAAAGAATTGCAGTTTCCAAATAAAAAAAGAATGGAAGTAAAAGAGTATTTAAAAGGAAATACTATAGAAGTAGGCGTGATATTACAATAAATATATAGAGGTGATATAGATATGTATGGAGGATACTATAGTGGATCATGGATTATATTTGCTTTGCCTGCTATGTTATTAGCTTTTTATGCTCAGTCAAAGATAAATAGTTCATATCAGAAATATTCAAAAATAAGTAGTGGTACAAATCTTACAGGCCTAGAGGTGGCTCGTAAGATTCTAGATAGGAATGGTCTTATGGATGTAAAGATTGAAAAGACAGCTGGAACTCTAACTGACCATTATGACCCTAGAACAAAAGTTTTAAGACTATCAAACTCAATATATAGTGGAAGTAGTGTAGCTTCTATGAGTGTAGCTGCACATGAAGTTGGTCATGCTATTCAAGATGCTGAAGGTTATTTCCCTTTAATCCTTAGAAATAACATAGCCCCGATAGTAAATTTCACTTCACGATTTGTTTGGATATTTATCTTGTTAGGTATTATTGTAAGTTCGTTTTTTATTGAAGTTGGAATAATGCTTTTTTTAGGTGTGGTAGTATTTCAAATAGTTACCTTACCAGTTGAATTCAATGCAAGTAAAAGGGCACTATTGGAATTAGAAGAAGGAATAGCACCTAGTGATACATTAGCTCCTGCAAAGAGTATGTTAAGTGCCGCAGCTTTAACGTATGTTGCTGCAACACTAGTCGCAGTATCCCAACTTTTAAGACTTTTGTCAATATCAAATAGAAGAAATTAAAGGGGAGATTTTCCCCTTGTTTTTCTATCTAAAATAAAAGAGGTGCTATATGGTTATCAATGCTAGAGAAACTGCAATGAAAATATTAATAGATATAAATAAAAATAAAGCTTATTCAAATTTAAGCTTAAATAAATATTTAAAAGATATAAGAGAAAAAAAAGACGAAAACCTAATCAGAGAAATAATATATGGTGTTTTAGAAAACCAAATTTATATAGACCATATTTTATCTAAAGTATCTAAAATAAAAATCAAAAAAATCCATCCAAACATATTAGAAATACTTAGAATAGGTATTTATCAAATGATTTTTATGGATAAAATCCCAGATAGTGCAGCTGTTAATGAATCTGTAAAACTTGCAAAAAAGTATGGTCACAGAGGTACTATTGGATTTACCAATGGTATACTCCGATCTATAGCGAGAGAAAAAGATAAGTATACATCTATTGATGGAGATGACAAAGGCCAATATATCTCTATTAAGTACTCTCATCCAGAATATTTAGTCAAAAAATGGATTGAAGAATTTGGCATAGATTTTACTGAAAAACTATGTAAAGCAAATAATAGCAGACCTCTATTAAATATTAGAGTAAATACATTGAAGATAGATAAGGATAAGCTTATAAAAAGTTTAAATAAAAAAGCTATTGAAACTAGCGAAGGTAAATATGCAGAAGATGCTCTGATAGTTAAAAACCCTTATTTAATTACAGAGACAGATGAATTTAAAAAGGGACTATTTACTATTCAAGACGAAAGCAGTATGTTAGTAGCTCAAATAATGAATCCAAAAGAAGGCTCAAAGGTATTAGATGTCTGCAGTGCTCCAGGAGGAAAAGCTACTCATATAGCTCAATGGATGAACAATAGAGGTTCAATTTTAAGTAGAGATATCTACCCCCATAAGATAAAACTTATAGAAGAAAATATAAGCAGGTTA
>CAZRHX010000066.1:0-8248 GCA_964599855.1 uncultured Tissierella sp.
TCGACTCCCTCAGGGTACGCCAATAAAAAAACACTTAAAATTATATAATTTTAAGTGTTTTTTTATTTTATTAAAATATGTCAAGATATATGATATACTAATATAAAGATATATAATTATTGGAGGGATTTAATTGTCATATATAAAAGATAAAGGTATAGCTTTAAAAAATGCAGAAAAAGAATTATCTATAGCTTCTACAAAAGATAAAAATATAGCTTTAGAAAAAGTTGCTGAATCTATTGAAAGAAATAGAGAAGAAATATTAATTGCAAATAAAAAAGATATAAATATTTCTAGAAAAAGTAACATGACGGAAGCTTTGATAGATAGACTTAAATTAGATGATAGTAGACTAGATGGAATAATAGAAGGAATAAAAACTGTAATAAAATTACAAGATCCAGTATGGCAGTCTAATAAAGTGTGGACTATTGAAAATGGCCTGACTATATCTCAGATGACAACTCCTTTAGGAGTCTTAGGTATAGTGTATGAATCTAGACCAAATGTTACAGTGGATGCATTTAGTTTAGCATTAAAATCAGGTAATTGTATAATATTAAGAGGAAGCTCATCTGCTATACATTCTAATATAGCATTAGTAAGAGCTATAAAAAAAGGATTAAAAAACTCTAACATTTCAGAAGATGTAGTACAATTTATAGAAGATACTAATAGAGAATTAGTTTTAGATATGTTAAAATCAAATAAATATATAGATTTAATAATACCAAGAGGTGGAAAAAAATTAATAGATTTTGTAATAGAAAACTCTACTGTACCTACACTTCAAACTGGAGAAGGTAATTGTCATATATATGTAGATGAGTCAGCAGATTTAAATAAGGGAATAGAAATATTAGTAAATGCAAAAACTCAAAGACTTGGAGTATGCAATGCATGTGAAACACTATTGATAAATGAAAATATAAGTGAAAGATTTCTACCTATGGTTTATGAAAAACTTAAAGGAGAGATTGAATTAAGAGGTTGTAATAGAACAAAAAATATTATAAATATAAAAAATGCAGTAGAAAAAGATTATCAAGAAGAATTTTTAGATGCTATTTTAGCAATAAAAATTGTAAAAGATGTAGATGAAGCAATAGATCATATAAATAAATATGGTACTAAACATTCAGAAGCTATAATCACTGAGAACCTAAGTAGTGCAAATAAATTTCAAAGAGAAGTAGATGCATCAACTGTATATGTAAACGCATCTACAAGGTTCACAGATGGTTCGGAGTTTGGTTTTGGTGCAGAGATGGGAATAAGTACACAAAAGATTCATGCGAGAGGGCCGATAGGTTTAGAGCAGTTAGTAACATATAAATATATTATAATGGGACAAGGTCAAATAAGAAAGTAGGTATAAGTATGAAAGAGACGATACAAAACAGTAAAAAAATAGTAGTTAAAATAGGAAGTAGTACCATTACAAGTAAAGATGGAACTATAGATAAAGATTTTATAGAAAACTTAGCTTTTCAAATAAAAACTTTAATGGATAAAGGAAAAAGAGTTATAATTGTATCTTCCGGAGCTAGAATAGCTGGTGTTAGTACAATTGGCAAATGGTCAAGAAAAGAAGATATAAATTATAAGCAAGCATTATGTGCTATTGGTCAAGTTGAACTTATGGATTCATATAGAAGAATATTTGGAGTACATGGTATTCATATAGCTCAAGTTTTACTTACTAAAGAAGATTTTGAATCTACAGCTAGAACATTAAACATTAGGAATACTTTATTTACTTTATTAGATGAGGGAGTAATTCCTATCATAAATGAAAATGATACTGTATGTGTTGAAGAAATTAAAATAGGAGATAATGACTTAATGGCAGCAAGAACTACTGAACTTTGGGGTGGAGATTTACTTATAATTTTGAGTGATATAATTGGTATATATGATAAAAGTCCTATGGAGAACAATGATGCTAAACTCATAGAACTAGTTAAAAATTTAGATGAGTTAGAAAAAGAGATTTCAATAGGCAGAAATAGCTCATTTGGAACGGGTGGAATTGCGACTAAGATAAAAGCCGCTAAGATAGTAACACCATATGGTGCTTCTTTGATAGTAGCTAGAGGTAAACAAAAAAATATTATTCTAGATTTAAGCGAAGGGAAAGAAAAAGGAACTTTATTCGTGGGAAAGTAAAACAAAAAGTTATAAAAACATTCCATTAAATGGTAATAAAGATAAGATATTCTTTTATTAATATTAATGGAATGTTTTTTTATAGAATAATTAATATCATCATAAACAAGACAGTAAAAATCAAAATAAAAGAGGAGATTAAATGAAAGAAATAGTATATATAACTGGTCATAAAAATCCGGACTCAGATTCTATATGTTCAGCCATAGCATATGCGGAATATAAAAACACCCAAGGAAATATAAAAGCGATTCCTGTAAGACTTGGTAATATAAATAGAGAGACAAATTTTATTTTGAATTATTTTGGAGTAAAACCTCCTATGCTTCTTGAAACAGTAAAATTAAGTGTTGAAGATTTAGATTTTGATAAAATAGCCCCTGTTACATCAGATATATCACTTCGCATGGGGCTTGAACTCATGAAAAAAAATACTTTAAATAGTCTTGCCGTAATAGATGATAATGAAGATTTAATAGGAGTTGTAACTATTTCTGATATTATTCAATCTTATATTGATGTATGGGACAATTCTATACTTGGAAAATCTAATACATCAATAGATAATGTTTTGGATACTCTTTCTGCTAAACCAATATTTATATCAAAAGATAGAAGACAGTTTAAGGGGAAAATATTAGTCCTTGCAATGAAACCAGAGAGTATGGAAGAAAACATTGAAAAAGAAGATATTATTATATGTGGAGATAGAAAAGACAGTCAATTTCTGGCTTTAGAAAAAGGAGTATCATTGCTTATAATAACTGGAAACAATGAAGTGTCTGAAGATGTAGTTGAAAAAGCAAAGAAAGAAAACATATCAATTATAAGCACGCCGCATGATACATTTACAACTTCTCGACTTATTACACAATCTGTTCCTATTGATTATGTAATAACAAAAGATAATTTAATTATATTTGATTTGGATGACTTAGTAGATGATGTAAAAAACAAAATGTCCCAAACGAGGTATAGAGCTTATCCTGTAATAGATAATCAAAATAAAGTAGTAGGACTGATCTCTAGATATCATCTTATATCTAGTATTAAAAAGAAAGTTATATTAGTAGATCATAATGAAAGAAGTCAATCTGTAGATGGACTTGAAGAGTCTGAGATATTAGAAATAATAGATCATCATAGAGTTGCAGATGTATTTACTGGAAATCCTATATATTTTAGAAATGAACCGGTGGGAAGTACTGCAACTATAATTGCTTCTATATTTTTTGAAAATGGGAGAAGACCTTCTAAAAAGATAGCTGGCATATTGGCAGCTGCAATTATTTCAGATACACTTCTGTTTAGATCGCCTACATCTACCAATACAGATAAGATTATGCTCAAGAGATTAGAGAGGATAGCTGACTTAGATGTGGAAAAGTTTGCTATGGAGATGTTTGAAAATGGAACATCTCTTACAGGAAAAACTGCAAAAGAATTATTAAAAGAAGATTTTAAAGTGTTTACAATAAATGAAAAAAAAATAGCTATAGCTCAAGTCTATACAATGAATAGAGCAAGTTTAAAAGATATAAAAGTTGAACTTTTAAGCTTAATGGAAGAATTGAGACGTGACAAGGGATATTCTACATTTATATTGATGCTTACAGATATTTTTAAAGAAGCTTCTGAAATAATAGTAGTAGGGAAGGACACAGAAATAATAGGGAAAGCTTTTGAAAAAGATGTAATAAATAATTCTTTTTATGTAAAAGGGGTTCTTTCAAGGAAAAAACAAATAGTGCCTGTAATAACAACAGCTCTTATTAATATAGAAGAATTATAATTAAAATAAAAATCTAATCATTTTTAAAAAAAAGATTTTTATATTTAATAAATAAGTATATTAGTTGACTAAAGTATATAAATATTATATGATTAGGATAAGCATCAAATAAATTTTATATACAAAGGAGTGGTTTTAAATATTTGCAGATAGCCATAAACTTATAGCATTAAATATTTACGACAATGTATTCGAAAATTACGGATTAAAGCTAGATAAAGAAAAATTATTATGGGGTTCTATAGCTCCAGACATTTTACCTAAATATAGATTTATTAGACATTATAAAGATGAAAGTATAGATTATGTGGTAAGAGAGATTGTAAAAGTTATTTTCATGAGTAGATATGTAGACTTCAATAAAAACATAGATCCTATAACTATGAAAGTCTTAAGCAGGAAGATTGGTATAATCTCACATTATTTAACTGATTTTGTATGTGTACCTCACTCAAAAAGATGGACATTTGTGGGATCAATGAAAAAGCATATTAAATATGAAAAAGAACTAGATGTATATGCTAAACATCATGATTTTAAAAAACATGTAATCTCGACTAATGATATTGATTTATATGACAATGAATATATAGAACTTCAAACCCAAATAAAAAATTATATTGAATCTGTAATAGAAGAATACTCTCTGAAATTAAGCTTCAAAAATGATTTAGATTTTGCAGCTGATTTCAACACCAAAATAAGTTACTTTATATTAGATACTATAAGTGCTTATTCTGAAGAATTACAAAGACAATTTGTATTTGAAGTTTAATGTTTTGGAGTAAATAAAGAAAAATATATTGGATAATCCAATATATTTTTCTTTATTTACTCCCTAGATTAAGTTTTATGGTATGATTTTAAAGAGCTTTATAGTATAATGATATTTGTTATTAGAAAATATATAAATGAATATAATATAAAAAAGTAAATAATGGTTATAATATTAAGTTAGGAGGATGATTTATGGCATTATCAGATTCAAAGGTCTCTGATATATATGAAGGGTTGAAATATAAGTTTTTATTTAATAATGACATAAATTGTATTCATATCCTTCTTAATTTATATGAACTAGAAGATAATATAAACAATATAGTTCCTAAATATATTTCTATAAAAAGACTTAGAAAAAACATAAGGAAAGCTTTAAAAGATAGAAGAGGTAATCATTTAATAGCTTATAATTTAGGAGAACTTATTCATGAAGATATAAATAGATTAGAATTACTTATATACCTGGAAGGTTATAAAGCTGGATATTTAAATAAAAAACATATAAATGATTTAGAAAATATAACTTTGAGACATTTTTCTATCTCTGACTTATATAACAAAAGATATTTATTTAATTTTGATAGTTCAATAGAAGAAGTATCAAAATTTAAAACTGATATTTATAAAAGTTTTCTTCAAGAAAAGCAAACTCTGAATAATTTAGAAGAAACCATAACAAATTATACTGAAAATATTTTAAAACCTAAAGTTTTAAGTTTAAACAAACATTTAGATAAACAGTTAGCTATAGAATATCAATCTAAGCCACCTTATTTTAGAGATGAAGAAAGTTTGCTTACTTTAGAAGAGTTGAAAGCAATATATAAAGAAGTACTTAAGATAATAACTAGAAATGTAAATAAACTATATAACGATGCATATTGGAATGGACTAAATGATAGATTGATTATGAGATATAAGTAGTTACAAAACAATATATGTGCAAATAAAATCCCTTTAGATATTAATCTGGAGGGATTTATCAATAATTCGGGAAAAATATTTCTTGACTAAGTTAATAAACTGGCTTAGTTTTTTCCTATATATATGATATAATAAGTACATAAAAATGAAAAGAGGAATAGGATGATTATACTTGGTATTGATCCAGGGTTTGCAATAGTAGGTTATAGTGTAATAGAATATAAAGGTAGTAGCTGTAGGCCTTTAGAATATGGAGCTATAAATACAGATTCAAAGATGTTGTTTCCAGATCGTATGAAAATAATATATGATGAGTTATCAGATATAATAGATGAGTATAAGCCAGAAGATTTAGCTATAGAAGAGCTGTTTTTTAATAAAAATGTAAAAACAGCTATAAAAGTTGCTCAAGCTAGAGGAGTAGAAATCCTAGCCGCTATAAATAAGGGATTAAATATTTATGAATATACTCCATTACAAATAAAACAGGCTACCGTAGGATATGGTCGAGCTGAAAAGCATCAAGTTCAAGAAATGGTCAAGGTGTTGTTGAACTTAAAGGAAATACCTAAACCCGATGATGTTGCAGATGCACTAGCTGTGGCTATATGTCATGGAAGTTCTTTAAAATTTAAAGAAAATTTTAGATTGAAATAAGAAAGATAGGGATAAAATGATAGATTTCATAATAGGAGACATAGTAGATATAAAAGAAGACTTTACAATAATTCAAAATAACAATATTGGATATAAGGTATTTAGTTCATCTACTTCTTTAAGGAACTTAGAAGTTGGTAAGAAAGATCAAATTATTTACACCAAATTGAACGTAAGAGATGATGGTCTTTTTTTATTTGGATTTATAACAGAAGAAGAAATGGAAATGTTTAATCTGCTTTTAAGAGTTGCTAAAATAGGACCTAAAACAGGTATAGGAGTTTTATCTGCTTTAACCCCTAATCAGCTTAAAATTGCAATAATGAACAAAGATATACCTACACTATGCAAAGCGCCAGGCATAGGAAAAAAGACTGCTGAAAGGATAGTTTTAGAGCTTAAAGATAGAATAGATACAAATGTAGAACTTGAGATTGAAAATATAAATACAGTAAGCAATGGATATGATGAAGCTATAGAAGCGCTTATATCTTTAGGATATTCTAGATTTGAAGTTGAAAAAAATATAAGAAATTTAAATATAGAAAATATGGAAATTGAAGAAGTTATTAGAATTGCTTTAAATAAACTTTCTAAGAGTTAAAGGAGTAATTATATATGACAGATGAAAAAAACAGAATTGTATCTGGTGGGACTATAACAGCAGATATAGAAAGTGAGTTATCTATAAGGCCTAAATGGATAAGTGAATATATAGGACAACATAAGGCTAAGGAAAAGTTGAATATATTTGTTAAAGCTGCTAAAGGAAGAGATGAATCATTAGATCATGTACTTCTATATGGACCCCCAGGGCTTGGAAAAACTACTCTTGCAAATATAATAGCAAATGAAATGGGCGTAAACATTAGGGTCACGTCAGGTCCTGCTATAGAAAGAGCAGGAGACTTAGCTAGTATACTTACAAATTTAGCTGATGATGATGTTCTCTTTATTGATGAGATACATAGAATAAATAGAACAGTAGAAGAAATACTCTACCCTGCAATGGAAGATTTTGCATTAGATATTATAATAGGCAAAGGTCCTTCTGCAAGAAGTGTTAGATTAGATTTATCTAAATTTACTTTGATTGGAGCGACTACTAAAGCAGGACTTTTAACATCACCCCTGAGAGATAGATTTGGAGTAATGTTAAATTTAGAATTATATGAAACAGAAGATTTAAAAGAAATTGTAATAAGATCTGCATCGATTTTAAATATAAAAATAGAAGAAGAAGGTGCTATAGAGATAGCTAAAAGGTCTAGGGGTACACCTAGAATTGCAAATAGATTATTAAAGAGAGTAAGAGACTATGCAGAAGTTATAGAAGATGGAGTAATAACACTTGAAGTCGCTAGAAAAGGACTGAAAATGTTAGAAGTAGATGACTTAGGACTCGATGCTGTAGATCGGAAAATACTTTTAACTCTTATAGATAACTTTAGAGGACGACCAGTAGGTGTAGATACCTTGGCGGCTGCTACTGGTGAAGAGAGGGCTACCATAGAAGATGTATATGAACCATATCTACTTCAGATTGGTTTTTTAAATAGAACTCCTAGGGGAAGAGTGGCAACTAAGAAATCATATGATCATTTAGGTATACCCTATATAGAAGAATAAAATTAAAATAGTAAGGATGGAAGGAATGGAGACTAAGGATTTTTTTTATAAATTACCTGAAGAACTAATAGCACAAGTGCCACTTAAAGATAGAACTACATCAAAGCTTTTAGTACTTGATAAATTATCTGGAGAGGTAGAACATAAGCGATTTAGTGATATAGGAGATTATTTAAATCAAGGTGATACTCTTATATTAAATAATACTAGAGTATTACCAGCAAGATTATTTGGAAATAGAGTAGGAAAAGAAGAAAAAATAGAGTTTTTACTTTTAAAAAGAGATGAAGAAGA
>CAZRHX010000067.1:0-1474 GCA_964599855.1 uncultured Tissierella sp.
CGTCTTTATGTAATGTTCTAAACTCTCTCTAGCGAGTTTTACATATTGACTTTCTTCATCTTTCACTTTGCTTAGCTGCTCCTTTCCATCTACTACATCTAATATAGCAGTTCCATATCCAACACCAAATGGACCTTCATAGGATAATACTTTTGTATCTACTTCATAGCCATCCAAAGTCCCAGCCATGACCATGAGAGATCTAAGTCCACATTCTCCAGCTTTTTCAGCCAAGTCCAAATCAAATCTTACTATATCTTTTAAATCTCCCTTTTTAATTAAAGCCATTATCTTTTCATCAAATTCTTTTCCGTATGGAGAATATTTATATGGTCCATCACTTGAAAGTTTGTGAGAAAGATCTCCTGATGCTATTATTACTGCCTTTTCATCTAGATCTATTAGGGCGTCTTTTATGACTTGTCCAAATCTATATAGATCTTTTGCTGGTAATAGTCCATAAGTTATGTGGACAAGTTTAAAATCTTTATATTCTTTATCTATAAAATGAAGAGGTACCAAGGCTCCATGGTCTAGTTGTCCCTCGACATTATAGATTCCGGAAGATCTTCTATTTATCTTAACCATTGCTATATCCTCTATCGAGCTCTTTGCTAATATGGAATTTACTAATTCTAGATTGTTTTTAAAGCTATAGGCTAAACTTTTAAATCCAAATTTTTTAAAATCACCCTTCAATTCTTTATCATCGGATATGGATATAGCATCTCTAAAGAGAGGCCCATGAGGAGTAATTAAAACTATAGTAGACGGAGCTTTCTTCTCTATATCTTTAGCTATATTCTTCATAGCATCTATTGTGTCTTTAGATCTCTTTTCTTCACCTCTACCTATCTCCTCTATAATGATTGGAGGATGAGGGGTTAGATATGCTCCCAATATATTTTTCATATTATCACCCTTTCTAATCTACAATTAAAAGTTTTCATATCTTTATTTATAAAGTATATCTTTTTTAAGTTCTTCTTTTTTATCTTTACCTAGAAGATAGTCTACTATTTCTAAAGCAAAGTCTACTGCAAAAGCTGGACCTTTTCCTGTTATAACATTTTTATCTCTTACTGTGTTTTCATCCACATAATGTCCAACTCCTATCTCCTTATGAAAACCTGGATAACAAGTAAAGTTTTTATCCTCTATTACACCAGCTTCTGCAAGTACAATCGGCCCTGCACAGATAGCAGCTAGAAGTTTACCTTTATCATGTAATTTCTTTACAATATTTATTACATGGCTATTTTTCTGTAGGTTTGTAGCTCCTGGAAGGCCTCCTGGTATAACTGCACCTTTATAATCCTCCATGTCTAGACCTTCTACTACTTTATCTGCTAGAACTTCTATGCCGTGTGCACCTTTTACATTTTTCCCTTTGTTTATAGAAACCATATCGACCTCTATATCTACTCTTCTAAGATAGTCTACAACAGTCAAAGCTTCAACTTCTTCAAAACCA
>CAZRHX010000067.1:1484-8230 GCA_964599855.1 uncultured Tissierella sp.
ATCTTCATAAATATCCACTCCCTATATTTTTCTTTATATTTTATTCATACCCCTAAATTTTATTTTTTATCTATTATAAGTTTGTTAAATAGCTTTAAAGTTGATATAATCTATACCTAATAATAATTTAAGGAGATCAATATGAAAAAAAGTTTAAAATTCCTGTTATTGTTTTTAATGTTTTCCGCCCTTTTATTTCCATCTTTTTCCGAAGATAATGATAGTTTAACAATTCTTTTCACTCATGATATGCATGATAATTTAGAAGCCTTTAATATGAGAGTAGATGAAAGGATAGAATCTAGAGGAGGTTTTTCTAGGCTTTATTCTGCAATACTCCAAGAAAGAGAAAAAGATAAAGATCTTCTTTTACTTGATGCCGGTGACTATTCTATGGGAACTCTCTACCAGACTATATTTACAAGTCATTCTCCTGCCTTAAGGATTATGGGTGAGATGGGCTACCATGCAACAACCTTAGGCAATCACGAATATGATTTTAGACCTGAAGGTCTTTCTGAAAGTCTTTTGACCGCTTTAAAAAGTGGTCAACGATTACCCCAGATAGTAGCTTCAAATACAAATTTTCCAGAAGAAAATATAAGCGATTCTTTAGAAGAATTACAAGATACTTTCGATAAATTCAATGTAAGAGATTATCTGATAATAGATAAAAAAGGAATAAAGATAGGTGTTATAGGTCTTATGGGCGAAGAAGCCGCTGCAAGTTCTCCTATGGCTGAGGTAGAATTTACAGATATCGTTGAAGAGTCTAAGCGTCTTGTAGATATTCTTAAGGACAAAGAAAAAGTAGATCTTATAGTGGCCTTATCCCACACTGGTACTGATGGGACACCGGGAAAAACTGAAGATGAAATACTAGCTCAAAAAGTACCAGAATTAGATATAATAATATCAGGTCACAGTCATACTGAACTTCCACAAGCTATAATAGTTGGAAATACCATAATAGCTTCTTCAGGCAGGTATACAGAAAATCTAGGTACAATGAAAATTATAAAAGACAATGACAGATGGAAGCTAGAAAATTATAATCTAAAAGCTATAGATGATAAATACGAAAAAAACCTCAAAATAGAGGCAATGGTAGATAGTTTTAAAAGAGATGTAGAAAGAGAATATCTAGATAGCTTTGATTTGAAATATGATCAAGTAATAGCAGAATCTACTTTTAACTTTACTCCTTCTTTAGATATAGGAGATATTCAAGAAGAAGAACCTCTAGGCTATTTAATAGGTGATGCATACAAATATGCTATTAAAGAAATTGAGGGTGAAGACTATAAAGATATAGATGTCTCAATAGTACCATCAGGGGTTATAAGAGATTCCTTTACAAAGGGCCCTATCACTGTAAGGGATATATTTAAAGTATCTCCCTTGGGCATAGGAGAAGATGAAATGTCAGGCTATCCTCTTATAGATGTCTATTTAAGTGGAAAAGAACTTAAAACAGCTGCAGAAGTAGATGCTTCTATCCAGCCTCTTATGAAAGATGCTCAGCTTTATATGTCAGGATTAAAGTATAGTTTTAACCCAAATAGAATAATATTTAATAAAATCACGGATGTATCTTTAGTAAATGACTTGGGTCAAGTAGAGTTAGAAGATGATAAACTATATAGAGTAGCTGCCAATCTGTTTTCGGCGCAAATGCTCAATATTGTAGGCGATAAGTCTATGGGGCTTTTATCTATAGTTCCAAAAGATGAAAATGGAAAAGAGATAAGACGATTTGAAGACAGAATTATATATGATGATGGTAAAGAGCTTAAAGAATGGGTGGCTTTGACAAAGTATTTAGAGTCTTTTCCAAAACAAGATGACCTTCCTCAAATTGATGAATATTATGCTGAAAAACAAGGTATGAAAATAGTAAATTATGATAAAAATTTGCTTGCAAGACTTGAAAAACCAAATAATATCAGCATGGGTATATTTTTAATAGTTTCAGCTATAACACTGCTTATAATCTTTATAATTAGATTTTTTATCAAAAGAACAAGCAATAAAAAAGATAGAAATTAAAACTTCTATCTTTTTTATTGCTTCCTATCTACTACTTTATTTGTCTTTTAAATAATCTTCTATTATGTTTTTAACTTTAGGAACTAGATGGTGACTTCCACCCCTATCTTCTACTCCTTCTATCATCATTGAAATAACTATCTCAGGATCATCTATATCCATAGCTACAAACCATCCATTTTCCTTTCCACTTTCACTTTGAGAAGACTTTAACTCTGCAGTTCCTGTCTTGCCAGCAAGCTTTATATCTTGAAGTCTAGCTTCATGACCTGTTCCATTTTTATCTTCTATTACATTTATTAAGCTCTTTAACAAGATCTCTCTGTTTTTATCTTCTATTAGATTTTTTTTCCATATCTTAGGACTTTCACTCTCGTCTTTTTCAAGTACTGGCTCCATAATATTTCCATTATTTACTAGCATGCTGTATACAAGTGAAAGATGTAAGGGACTCATCAAAACTTCACCTTGACCATAACCTGTATCTGCAAGAAGTATTTCGTTTGCCATCTTTTCACCACTTATAATTTGAGAGTTTGCAAAAGGATATTCTATAGGTATATCTTCTCCAAATCCAAACTTTTTAGATTTTTCCAGAAAATCTTTTTCTCCAATTTTTAAGGCAATTCGGGCAAAATATATATTGTCTGAATATACAAAGGCATCATTAAAATCTACCTTTGATAGTTTATCACTTACTCTATTTATTTTATAGTTCCCCCAAGACTTATCTTTTTGCCAACTCTTACCCTCTATGTTTAGCTTTTCTAGATGATCTATAGTCCCTCCGTCCAATCCAATAGCCGCTGTAATTATTTTAAATGTAGATCCTGGAGAATATACCTTATTAAATCTATTTTCAAGCACACTTACATCCATATCTTCCCATTGTTTCTTTTGGGTATTGGATATATATGTTGTATATATATTTGAATCAAAGGAAGGCGAACTGACCATAGCTAAAACTTTACCTGTCTTAGGATCTATGGCGTTTGAAGCTCCTACATCTCCATCCATCTCTTCATATATTTTCTTTTGAAGTTTACTATCTATTGTAGTCTTTAAATCTTCTCCATCTTTTGCCTCCGTCATTGCCACTACTAGCCTTTCTACTTCTTCCCCATCTTCTATCTTGGAAATATATATTTCTCTGCCGTCTTGAGCACGAAGAGTTTTTTCATAGACTATTTCCAGTCCCGCCTTTCCTACTAGGCTTGTAGTCTGATAGACTCCCTCTTTATCTTCTTGGAGTTCTTCTGCTGTTATGGGCTTTATATAGCCTACTAGAGAACCTAAGGCCTCTCCACCTGGATAGACTCTCTCCTCCACTTCATAATATTGTATCCCCTCTATATCCAAAGCTCTGTTTAATTTTTCTCTATCTTCCAATGCAAGCTTAACTATTGGTACAAACTGCTCTGGATCAGTATTTTCCTCTAGATTATCCTTTATTATCTTTTCATCTATGTCCAATAGATTCGCCAAATGCTTATTGCTGGCTTCTTTATATACAGCAGGATAAATTCCCAGACTATATCTTTTTCCATTTATAGCAAGAGCCTCTCCATCCTTATCATATATTGCCCCTCTTTTGGCTGGTAATATTTTTATACCTACTTTATCTTCTTTTTCCATGCCTGGGAATATTAAACTTTCATTCCAATCTATAAACCAAGATTTTTTATCTTCTCCTTCTTCTTTGACCATTTTTACTTTATAATCTCCTATGGACAATGGTCCAACTATAGTATCCATATTCAAGGTAAATTCTATATCTTTTTCATTGGCCCCGGTTTTTTTTATATCTATCTTTATGTTTTCTGCTTTTATTCCACCATATATATTTTTATATCTCTCTATAAACTCTTCCTTTTCTATATATTCTTTAGATTCTTTAGATAACATGCCATACATACTTTCATAGTCTTTTTCTTCCAAAGCCTTTTTGTATAGATTAAAACCGTCTTCTGCTGTTTGCCCACTGCAAGCTGTGAGGCTCAGTAAGACTATCATTGAAATAATAATTAGCTTTAACATCTTAATTTTTTTCATAAAATCCCCCTCTATAGCTATATATTATAACATATTCTCTCCTAAATTTTAAAAACTAAAAAAAGATTATTTCATAATTTGACAATTATGAAATAATCTTCTCTGCTAAAATTCTGAAACTATTTCTTCATAGCTTTTTATTGCAAACTCTCGTCCCTCTTCCGTCAACTTTATGATTTCATCTTCTATATATATCTTTTTCTCTTCTTTTAAAGTTTTCATTATCTTATTTAAAAAACTTTTATCCCAATTTACATGACTCTGTATTGTATTAATTCCAAGCTCAGTACTTTCATCGCTGTCTCCTTCATGGTTGAATACATGAAATAGGAGGGATTTTTCTGCAAACTCAAACTTTTGACTTTTTCTTCTTCTTATTATAGTTAAAAGCCCTCTCTTTGGTGCAAATATAAATACAAGTAAAAATACTATACCTGTCATAACTGCCATAGAACCCGCAATAGATACATCAAAGTACTCTGCAAATCTATATCCTAATATTCCATTTATAACTCCTACCAATGAACTTAAGATTATCATGACTTTTAAATTGTCCGTTAAAAGATAAGCTGTAACTGGAGGCCCTATCATAAAGGCTATAACAAGAATGGAACCTACAGATTCAAATGCTCCTACTGCTGTTACAGATACTAAAGACATAAGACTATAGTGGATCAAGGATGGCGTAAAGCCCAATATTGTAGCTAAGTCTGGATCAAATGTAACTATTTTTAATTCTTTAAAAAAAGCTATTATAAATATTAAATTTAATATAAGGATAGTACCCATTGAATAAATGGCCTTAGGACCCATATCTCTTCCAAATAGTTCCAATCTATCAAATGGTGCGTATGCCAATTCTCCCAGTAAAACTGAATCAGTATCTAAGTGAACTGCACCTGCATATTTTGATATTATTATTATAGCTATACTAAATAGAAGCGGAAAAACTACTCCTATAGCTGAGTCTTCTGAAACAAGTTTAGTGCTATTTAAGGTCTCTGTTAAAAAGACTGTTATAACTCCCATAATAGCCGCTCCTACTATCAAGAAAGGAGAAGTTAAACTCTCTGTCAAGAAAAATGCTATTACTACTCCAAGTAGGATAGTATGGGTTATAGCATCACTCATCATACTCATCTTTCTAAGAACTAAAAACACTCCAGGAAGAGAACAGGCTACTGCCACTATAACTGCTATAATTTGAATTTCTAAATCTGGCGACATTATTCTTCCCCCTCTTTAAAATAATTTTCTACATAATCTATTCCACTATCTGTTATACACCATTTATCTGAAGAATCGGACCTTGTAAAGCCTTTTGACTTTAAATCTTCAAGTTGCTTTCTTATATTATCTTTTCCCTGCTGTTTTAGATTTACATCCGGGCTTATAGTTATTAAGTCGTGACAATGTCCTTGCTTGTCATGGTTTACATATAGGTGATACAGATTTGCTAAAACCTGGTCTTCACCTATAGATCTTTGGTTTTTTCTATTTCTTATATAACTCCAAACTAAACCCCTATTTGGTGCAAATGCAAGGCTTAGAATTACTATGCTACTTATTATTATAACTATCATAGGACCCGTTGGAAGTTTTGATACTACTGAACTTATAATAGTTCCACCAATACCAGCTATTGCACCAAACAAGGCAGATAGGATAACCATTATATGGAGTTTATCTGTCCACTGTCTGGCAGCTACCGCTGGAGCTGTAAGCATTGCACTCATAAGAATTACCCCTACAGTCTGGAGTCCTATTATTATAGAAGTAACTATCATTGCAAAGAGAAGCGTAGTTATCTTTTTAGTATCAAATCCTAAGCTCTCGGCAAAATCTATATCAAATGAAACGATTTTAAATTCTTTCCAAAAGAGCAATACCATTATCAATAAAATTGTTCCCAAGATAGCTATTATCTTTACATCTCGAAGTAGTACTGTTGAGGCCTGACCAAATATAAAATTTTCAAGCCCTGCCTGATTTGCATTTGGTATCTTTTGAATGTAAGTTAAAAGAACTAGTCCCCCTCCAAAGAATACAGAAAGCACAAGAGCTAAGGCACTATCAAACTTAATTCTTGAATATTTACTTATTCCATTTATCAAGAATGTCGATAAAAGCCCTGAAATGAGTGCTCCTAAGAGAAGTATTTCTGTGTTTTTAGTTCCGGTCAATAAAAAAGCCAAAGCTATGCCCGGAAGTGCTGCGTGAGAAACAGCATCTCCTAAAAGACTTTCTTTTCTTATTACTGCAAAACTTCCAAGTACTCCACTTATTATACCCAGAAGAGCTGAGCCAAGGGATACTACTTGCAGTGTATAATCTGTCAATATAAGATTTATAATATTCAATTTCTATCCCCTACCTTTTTAAAATTTGACCTGTACTTCTATATGTCATATTTAAGTTTTCATCTGTAAACATTTCTTCTACAGGTCCAACTTTGATGATCTGTCTATTCAAGAGAACCACCCAATCAAAATATTCTTCTACTGTCTGCAGATCGTGATGAACAACTATAAGAGTTTTACCTCTATTTTTAAGTTCTTTTAAGAGTTCAACTATAGCACCTTCAGTTCTAGCATCTACTCCCTTAAAGGGTTCGTCCATAAAGTATATATCTGCATCTTGAACAA
>CAZRHX010000068.1:0-4187 GCA_964599855.1 uncultured Tissierella sp.
GATAGCTAAATTTAGATATTATTTTATAAGTAAAACACACTAAACTTTGTTATACTTATCATTAAAATGTAAGCGCTTACTAAATCAGTTTGTAAAGGAGACTACACATGAAAGATAAAGTGATTATGGTTTTTATTATTTCTCTTAACAATTCCAAAGCATCTTCTAATAAATATTTTGATTCTATCTTTAGTAAAAATAGGTTTTGAGGGATTAGATAATCATGGGTGATTTTTAGATCTTTTGATAGGTTGAAATCTGTCTTATCTATGAAAATACAATTTTCATCTGGAGTTACTAAACCTTTCTGTGTATAAAGAACTATCTCAAAATTGTTATCCTCTTTTATAAATACGTTAAAATTAGTGTCATAATGGGTGAACCTTCCTTTTAAGCCCTTTGCTTGACCTACAAAGATTAGGTTATCCTTATGATCTCTTATATGGGATACAAAAAACTCTGCTTTCTCACCATTTCTTTCTATTTCAAAGGATCTTTTTTTTCTTATAATATCTAATATATCCATGATATCTATTAAAAAGTAAAGATCCTCATAATTATGCTTTAAAATTCTATTTTTTAATGTTGAATCACCAGATAATATATAATCTTTATAAAAGTCTATACAGTCTTTTCCACTGTAGATATCTTCTCTATATATACCTAGATATTTTTCTACTGTTTTTAGTCTTAAATTATCCATTTGTAATAGATTCTTGTTTTTTCTGATAATAGCATATAAATCTAATGATTTTTCCTTATCTATAAAAAATGGTAAGCCATAAGATTTTAACTTATGATTTATAAAAGGTATATCAAATGTATTGCCATTATAATTTATTATAGTTTTAAAGCTCATAAGGAATTTAGAAGCTTCTTCCAATAGTTGTGGTTCATCTTTTAACTCATTTGCAAAATACTGTGAGATAAGCCAAGAGTCTTCTTCTCTATCAAAGTATAAGATTCCAATCAAATATATTATGTCGCTATTTCTATTGAAACCAGTTGTTTCTATATCAAAGAAACATAGATCTTTTGATATTTTTTTATTTTCTTGTAAAATTTTTCTGTTTAATTTATTTTTAATAATTTCCATATATGTCATCTTCTTCAAATAAATATTTAACACGATTTAAATTATGAGTTTTTCCCAGTATAAGCATAAGTTGTATTCTAGCTTTATGTCCTGGAAGATTTCCTCCAAATATTACTCCTAAATCTCTAAGATGCTTCCCTCCACCTTCATAACCATAAGAGTCTAAGACTCTTCCAGTATGGCAACGTGAAACCATAACTATAGGTATATTATTTTCTATAGCTTTTTTAACTCCAGAGATCATTTGTGGAGGTATATTACCTCTTCCAAGAGCTTCTAGTACTATGCCTTTATATCCTGAGTTTATATAGAAATCTATAATATCTGATTCCATTCCTGAAACAACTTTTATAAGAGCAACTTTTTCCTCAATGCTTTCAGTAGAAATATGTTTTTTATTTACTATATCTCTATAGAATATTACTTCATCATTATCCACTATTCCAAGAGGACCAAATTCAGGGGATTTAAAGGTATCTAATGACAGTGTATGTGTTTTTACAACTTCGCCAGCTGCATTTACTTCATTGTTCATGACAACTAGAACACCTTTTCCCAATGACCTAGGGGATATGGCAGTACATATAGCGGCAGATAGATTACTAGATCCATCATAACCTAGTTCAGAGTTGTTTCTCATAGCTCCTACAATTATAATAGGCTTTTCTTGATCTATAATTAGATCAAGGAAATAAGCAGTTTCTTCTAGGGTGTCGGTTCCATGAGTTATGATTACTCCACTTATATCTTCCCTGTATATATTATTTTTTATAATCTTAGATATTTCCATCATATGCCTTGGAAGTATATGGGGGCTTGGAAGATTTCCAAAGTTGATTGACTCTACCTCTACAATCTCTTCTATATTGTGAATCATAGACATTATTTCTTTTGAGTTGAGAGCTGGTATAGCTGCGTGTAAGAGAGGATCGACTTTCATAGCGATAGTACCACCTGTAAATATAATTAAAAGTTTTTTCTTCATTTAAATCCTCCTATCTATATTATCTTTCATCTTAACATAAAAAGAGATAAAAAAAAAGACTTGTCAAAATCTCATCTCGATGAGATATAATGTATTCAAAATAATATTCTTCATAAAAGAAGATTATTTTGAATACATTATATACTTTGTAATATTAGAGATATACTATATAATATATATTGTATAAAGATAATAAAAAAAGAAAAGGGAGTTAAAATGATTTATTTAGATAACTGTTCTACAACAAAGATGAGACAAGAAGTTTTAGAAAAAATGTATAGTTCATTAGAAGAAGACTTTGGAAATCCTTCATCATTACATAGCTTGGGTTTTAAGTCAGAAAAAGAGATAAAAAAATCAAGACAAATAGTCTCAGACTATTTAAAGGTAGATGAGAGGGAAGTTTATTTTACTTCAGGTGGAACTGAAAGTAATAATATAGCTATACAGAGCATTGTAAATAATTTAGGTAAAAGAGGAAATCATATTATTACAAGTAAAATTGAACATGCTTCTGTAATAAACACTATGAAGAACTTAGAAAAGAAAGGCTTTAGAATCACATATCTGGATGTAGATAATGAAGGAAGAGTATCTCTACAACAATTAGAAGAAAGTCTGGATGAAGATACAATACTTTGTTCTATAATGCATGTAAACAATGAGATAGGAATTATTCAAGACTTACAGAGTATAAAAAATATAATAAAGCTTAAAAACTCCAAAGTGCTCCTACATGTAGATGGAGTTCAATCTTTCGGTAAAATTGAATTTTCTCTAAAAGATATGGGAATAGATATATTTTCTTTTAGTTCTCATAAAATTCATGGGCCTAAAGGTGTTGGGGGATTATATGTAAGAAGGGACTTAAATCTTCCCCCTATAATTTTCGGAGGAAATCAGGAAAATGGAATGAGATCTGGAACTGAGAATGTATCAGGAATTATTGCCTTTGGAAAAGCAGTAGAATTAATGGTCAAAAACAAAGAAAAGGAATCACAACATGTATGGCAATTAAAAAGATATACTATGGACCTGATAAAAAATAATATAGAAGATATAAAAATCAATTCTTCTCTAGAAAAAAGTTCTTCCCCATATATATTGAATATTTCCTTTAGAAATACAAAAGGAGAAGTTTTGCTACACATTTTAGAGCAAAAAAATATCTATATATCTACATCTTCTGCTTGTTCGTCAAATGGAACTGAAAAAAGTAATGTTTTAAAGGCAATAGCTTTAAATGATATAGAGATAGAAGGAACGATAAGAATATGTTTTTCATATGAAAATAAGAAGGAAGATATAGAAGTTTTTGTAGATGAATTAAAAAATGCAGTAAGAGAAATAAGAAAGATAATTATGAGGTGATGTTTTGGAAAAAGTTATAAGTGTAAGTCTAGGAGAATTAGCATTAAAGGGATCAAATAGAAAATATTTTGAAGATCAACTTATTAGACAGATGATAAATAAAACAAAAGACATAGGATTTGACAAACTCTATAGAGAACAAGGTAAGATATATATAGAAGCTGCTGAAGAAAAGTTTGAAAGCTTAATAGAAAAACTTAGGAATGTATTTGGACTTGTATACATAAGTCCATGTATCAGAGTGGGAAAAGAGTTAGAAGAGATAGACAAAGCATGTATTTTAAATATGAAGGAAAGATTAGATAAAGATTCTGATATCAAAACATTTAAAGTGCATACAAATAGAGCAGATAAACACTTTTATCTTAAATCTCCAGAAGTATCTAGAGAGATTGGAAAGAGAATTTTAGATGAGTTTGATGATTTAGAAGTAGATATTCACAATCCTGATACTTATATGTATATAGATATAAAGCAAACTCATGCCTATATATATAGTGAAAGGATAAGAGCGCATGGTGGTATGCCAATAGGTACAAGCGGTAGAGCTCTTTTACTCATCTCAGGTGGAATAGATAGCCCTGTGGCAGGTTTTATGATGGCTAAAAGAGGTGTAAGCTTAAGTTGTGTACATTATCATTCATATCCTTTTACATCTGAAAGAGGAGAAGAAAAGGTAAAAGATTTGGCTAGAAAACTCAGTATGTATACAGGGAAAATGAAGTTCTATAGTGT
>CAZRHX010000068.1:4197-8199 GCA_964599855.1 uncultured Tissierella sp.
ATATACAAAAAGAAATAAATGAAAAGTGTCCAGAAAAAGAAATGACCATAATCTCTAGAAAATTTATGATGCGGATTGCAGAAAAAATAGCTAGAAAAAATAAACTGGACGCTCTTATTACAGGTGAGAGTTTGGGTCAAGTGGCAAGTCAAACTATGCAGGGCATATCAGTTACAAATGAATCAGTTTCAATTCCAATATTTAGGCCTCTTATAGGCATGGATAAAGTTGATATAACAAAGATAGCAAGAGATATTGATACTTTTGAAACATCTAGCATTCCATTTGAAGATTGTTGTAGTGTATTTTTACCAAAGCATCCAGTAACTCGTCCTTTAATAGGAGATATAAAAGAATCAGAAGAAGTATTGGATATAGATAAACTGGTAAATAGTGCTATAGAAAATATGAAGGTATATATTATAAATTAAGGGTATATATTTAGATATTAAAATGTTACAGGAGGGGTATCATGAAAAAGTTTTTAGTTCCTATAATTATAGTAGTTATCCTACTAGTCTTTGTCGGCGGAGGATACAATAATTTAGTTTCGCTTGATGAAGATGTTGACAGTTCATGGGCGCAGGTAGAGAATGTTTTAAAGCGTAGGGCTGACCTTATACCAAATCTTATAAATACAGTTAAGGGTTTTGCTGATCAGGAAGAAAAAGTTTTGACTCAAATAACTGAGGCTAGAAGTAAGATTTCTTCAGCTAATTCACCAGAAGAATATGCAGAAGCAGATGCACAACTTACCAGTGGCTTGAATAGTTTAAATGTCGTAGTAGAGAGTTATCCAGAATTAAAGTCAAATCAAAACTTTTTAGAGCTACAGGCAGAATTAGCTAGTACAGAAAATAAAATATCAACTGAGAGAATGAGATACAATGACAAAGTAGCTGTCTACAATAAAAAAGTAAAGAGATTTCCAACAAGGATCTATGCTAGTATGCTTGGATTTGGTGAAAGAGAATATTTTAAAATAAATGAAGCAGATGCAGAAGTTCCAGAAGTAGAATTTTAAGGAGTGTTTATATGATTAAGAATAAACAAAAAAAACCTATATTTATTCTTAGTTTTATATTTTTAATTTTATTAAATCTATCTTTAAATACAGATATAGCTTATGCTAAAGCAAAATTACCTGAAGCCAGTTACGAATTTTATGTGTATGATGAGCCTGGTCTTATAAACACAGATCTAGAAAGCTATATAATAGATATAAATAAAGAACTCAATAAAAAAACTGGCGCACAAGTTGTTGTTGCAATTGTAGATTCATTAGAAGATTTAGATATGGTTTAGAAGGAGCACTTCCAGCTGGAAGAACAAAGACTATAATTGAAGAAGATATTATCCCATCTTTTAAAAAGGATGATTTTAACGAGGGGATAGCATTGGGTTTTAATAGATTGATAGAATATATAGAAAAAGATTATGATATCGTCTTAGATAAACAAGGACTAAGTCAAGATTATTATCCAAAAGAAGATGGAAGAGGAGTGTCAATCTTTCCTATCATAATACTCTTACTGATATTTGGATTTATTGATATAAGATTTTTCAGAGGTATGCTTATACTCAGTATATTGAGATCCTTCTTTAGTGGACGAGGGGGAGGAGGCTTCGGCGGTGGAGGTTCATCGGGAGGCGGAGGTCGTTCTGGTGGAGGAGGCGCTGGCGGAAGCTGGTAATAAATTTTTAAATTTGAATAAATCAAAAAGAATCTGCTTTTTAGATTCTTTTTTTGATTCTCTTAAAAGCTATTGACAATAAATAAAAATCTCTTTATAATAAGTAATTGTGGAAAGTTTAGTAATGATAAACAAATAGTTTAATATATGATTAAAAAGAAGGGGTGACTGGAGATAGATATAGGTGATAAAATAAAGAGATTGAGAATAAAAAATGATTTAACTCAAGAAGAACTAGCTGATAGATGTGAACTTACAAAAGGTTTTATTTCTCAACTAGAAAGAGATTTAACATCTCCATCTATTGCTACTTTTATAGATATATTGGAAGGCCTTGGAACAAATCTTAAAGATTTTTTCAATGAAAAGATGGATGAAAAGATTGTATTTACAAAAGAAGATGCGTTTGAAAGCGAGAACCAAGATTTAAAATATATACTGAAGTGGATAATTCCAAATGCACAGAAAAATATGATGGAGCCAACTGTAGTTGACTTAGAAATAGGAGGCAAGACAAAAGAAGATTTTCCTCATATTGGAGAAGAATTTGGCTATGTATTAGAGGGAGATATTTATCTACATATAGGCATAGATAAATACAGGGTAAAGAAAGAAGAATCCTTCTATTTTAAGGCCAATTCAAATCACTATATATCAAATGCTGGAAAAGTAAAGGCTAAAATAATCTGGGTGAGTACGCCACCTAGTTTTTAAAAGGGAGGAAAATAATGAATATAATAGAATTAAAAAATATATCAAAACAATATGGAGAGGCAGTAATACTAGATGATATAAATTTATATATCAGGAAAAATGAATTTTTAACACTCTTAGGACCTAGTGGTTGTGGTAAAACGACTACACTTAGAATCATAGGAGGATTTGAGGAACCAACTAGTGGAAAGGTAATATTTGGAGAAAAAGATATTACTAAATTACCATCTTATAAAAGACAAATAAATACAGTATTTCAAAAATATGCTCTTTTCCCTCATATGAATATAGCAGATAATATAGCCTTTGGATTAAAAATTAAAAAGGTGAGTAAAGCTCAAATAGATAAAAAAGTAAAAGAAATATTGAGACTTGTAAATTTAGAGGGCTTTGAAAATAGGTCAATAGAATCCTTAAGTGGGGGTCAGCAACAGAGGATAGCAATAGCCAGGGCACTTGTGAATGAACCAGAAGTACTGCTCTTAGATGAGCCACTAGGAGCGTTAGATTTAAAACTTAGAAAAGAAATGCAAAGCGAACTTAAAAACATGCAGCAAAGACTTGGGATAACATTTATCTATGTAACGCATGACCAAGAAGAAGCCCTGACCATGTCAGATACAATAGCGGTTATGGATAAAGGCAAAATCCAACAGATAGGAAGTCCTGTGGATATATACAATGAACCTAAAAATGCATTTGTAGCTAAATTCATAGGAGAAAGTAATATAATAGACGCAATTATGAAAGAAGATTTTCTAGTAGAATTTGGTGAAACAGACTTTGATTGTGTTGATAAAGGATTTGAAAAATTTGAAGAGGTAGATGTGGTTATAAGGCCTGAAGATATAGAGGTAGTCTCTGTAGAAGATGGCAAGTGGGATGGTATAGTGGAATCAGTAACATTTAAAGGAGTACACTATGAGATGATAGTTAAGTCAAATGGTTTTAGTTGGATGATTCACAGCACTATAATGAAAGCAGAAGGGACACACATAGGAATGGATATAAGTCCTGAGAACATTCATGTTATGAGGAAGGTGGGAGATAGATGAAATTAAAAAGAGCAGCTTATCCATATATTTTTTGGATGATTGTC
Organism: uncultured Tissierella sp.; assembly: GCA_964599855.1. Classification (GTDB taxonomy): domain Bacteria; phylum Bacillota; class Clostridia; order Tissierellales; family Tissierellaceae; genus Tissierella_A. Next base: position 7,705 of record CAZRHX010000068.1, read on the forward strand.
TTCATACTTATACCTTTGTTTTTAATCATATATTTTGCCTTTACAAGTGGAGATAGTCAAAGTTTTTCAGATTTTACTTTTAGTTTCAACAATTTTAAGAGGTTTTTTACACCCACATATTTAAAAGTACTGACAAGATCTGTAAATCTAGCACTTATATCTACACTTATATCTTTGATAGTAGGTTACCCATTGGCATATATAATCTCTAAAGAAAAAGCTAAAAGGCAAAATGTAATGATACTTATGCTTGTAATTCCCATGTGGATGAATTTTCTACTTAGAACTTATGCATGGTTAACTCTCCTTGGAAGGAATGGAGTTATAAACAATATACTAGCTAAAGTAGGATTAAATCCCTTGAACTTGATGTACAACAATAAGGCAATATTACTTGGAATGGTCTATAATTTTTTGCCATTTATGGTACTTCCTATCTATTCTGTACTTATAAAGATAGAAAAAAATTTAGTTGAAGCAGCAGAAGACTTAGGA
>CAZRHX010000069.1:0-5397 GCA_964599855.1 uncultured Tissierella sp.
AGAGTTTTAAACGACTTATAGAAGCCAATATGGTTGTTTAGTCTTTATCATTCTACATAAAAATAAAAGTTTTAGATAAGAAAGTCCTCTAAAACTTTTATTTTTTAACAACATTATCTATTCCAACTGCCATAAGAAGTACTACTCCCTTTACGACTGTCTGAAAATATTCACCTACTCCTAAAAGAATCATTCCATTGGATAGTATTCCAATTATCAATAATCCGATTATCACTCCTTGAAGTTTTCCCTCTCCTCCATTTACACTTATTCCACCTAAAACAACCGCTGTTACAACATCAAACTCAAGACCCGTTCCCGTATTAGGAAGAGCACTGTTTATTCTAGATAGCATAACTACCGATGCTATTGATGATAGAAGTCCTGACAACATATATACTGTATACTTTATCTTTACAACATCTACTCCTGAAAGGATTGAAGCCCTTTCATTTGATCCTATTCCATATATATACCTTCCAAATCTAGTATTATTCAAGATGAAAAAACCAATGGCATATGTGATAACTAAAATTATTATGGGAACTGGTATCCCTAGGAAATAACCTTGTCCTATAAATTCAAAACCTTTAGGAAATCCAAATATAGTTCCTCCACCTGTGATTATATAAGTTATACCACTATAAATAGTCATAGTTCCAAGCGTTGAAATCAAGGGAGATATTTTTATTTTATTTATTAAAAAGCCATTAAACAATCCAAGAATCATTCCAAATATAAGGGTAATTATAATAGCTATAGGAACACTCACCCCTGATACCATAAGTTTTGCAAGTATTACAGATGTAAGCCCTAGCATGGAACCAACTGAAAGGTCTATACCTCCTGTTAAAATTACCATAGTCATACTTACTGTTACAATACCAACTACTGCTACTTGTCTTAAAACTTTAGTTAAATTATCTATAGTTAGAAAATATGGACTACTGATTGATAAAGCTATAAATAAAACTATTAAAAATATCAATATTCCATAAGTAAAAATTCCACTTCTTTTAATTTTATCCATTTTTTCCCTCCTTTAATAGACTTGCTGAGTCTATAAATATTTCTTCTGGTCTTACTTTTAGGGGATCATATTGAGATACTATATACCCATTACTCATAACAAGTATCCTATCTGCAAGATTTATAACTTCTTCCATTTCAGAAGATATAATTATAAGCGATTTACCCTCTTTAGTTAAATCTCTTAAGATATTATATATCTCTTCTTTTGCGCCGACATCTATTCCACGAGTAGGTTCGTCAAATATTAAAATAGAAGAATCTGAAAGTAGCCACTTTCCTATAACTATCTTTTGTTGATTTCCTCCACTTAAATTTAAAACCTTTTCTCCTAAGGATGAATATTTTACCTGTAATTTTTCCAATATCTCTTTTACAAGTTTCTTTTCTTCTTCTTTATCTATAATTCCCATTTTACTAAATGACTTAAGGGAAGTATATGAAGTATTTTCTAATACCGATAGATCTAACAATAATCCTAAGGACTTTCTATCTTCTGTTATAAATGATATTCCCTTTTCAATAGCTTGTTTTGGGGAGCTTATTTTTTCTGAGACTCCGCCTATAAAAACCTCTCCTGAAATAACTTTATCTACCCCAAATATAGCTCTAGCAAGTTCTGTTCTTCCTGAACCAACAAGACCTGCTATCCCTAGTATTTCTCCTTTAAAAAGAGATAAATTTATGTCTTTTACTTTTTCTGTATTTATATCTTTAAGTTCTAAAATTTTTTCATTTATTTTTTCTTTGTTTTTTTCTGTTTTACTTCTTGTAATAACTCTTCCAACTATGAGTTTTACTAATTCTTCTTCATCAAGTTCTCTTGAAGCTTTTGTTTCTATAACTTCCCCATCTCTTAAAATTGTAATGGTATCTGATATCTCTAAAACTTCTTCCAGTCTATGAGATATATATATTATAGTTACACCATCATCCTTGAGTCTATTGATTATATTGAATAGATTCTCTATTTCATTTTCAGTCAGAGACGCTGTAGGTTCATCTAAGATTAAAATCTCTACCTTTCTTACTAGTGTTTTTGCAATCTCTATTAATTGTTGATTTCCAATACCTAGATCTCTTATCTTTGTTTTAGAAGATAACTTAAGTCCCAATTCCTTTAATAGTTCACTAGACTTTTTGAGCATATATTTTTTATCCAAGGAAATCCCATTCATTTTTTCATTTCCATAAAATATGTTTTCAGCAATAGAGAGAGATGGAATCATATTTAATTCTTGATATACAGGTATAATTCCTAAGTTCAAACTATTTATAGGAGAATTATCCTCAAGTTCTTTTCCTTTATAATAAATCTTTCCGGAAGTTTTTTCTATAGCTCCCGTTATAAGTTTTATAGCTGTAGATTTACCAGCTCCATTTTCTCCTACAAGCGAATGTACTTTACCTCTTTGGAATTCAATACTTGCATTGTTCAATGCAATTACTCCAGGATACTCTTTGGTGACATTTTCTAATTTTAGTATGTTTTCTTCCATACTTACCTACCTTCCTATATATAAATTATCCTCCATTTTAAAATGGAGGATAATTTATTATTTTTCCAAGAATTCATCTACATTTTCTTTTGTTACTTTAGTAACCGGAAATTCTATCAGCTCTTCTATAGGACCATCTTTTACAACCTTGTCTGCAGTTTCAATTATAACCTTGCCACTTTCAAATGGAGCTATATCGATTGTACCTCTATATATTCCACCTTCTTTAATTTTAAGAAGTGCTTCTTCTATAGCATCAAAACCTACTAAAACTATATTTTTTCCTTCTTTACCAGCTGTTGTCATAGCTTGATAAGCTCCAAGAACAGAATCATCGTTTATTCCTAGAACTACATTTAAATCTGGATTGGATTGCAAAAGTGTTTCTACAGCATTTAATCCAAGTTCTCTAGTACTAGCTTCAGGTTCTGCTACTATCTTAGCATCTGGTGCAAGAGATAGAAGTCCTTCTCTTTGTCCTTTTGTTCTTTCTAAAGCTGCTGGAATTGTACCAAGTTTTAGAATAGCAACTTCTGCCTTTCCATCTAAATTATCTCTTATATATTCTCCAGCAATTTCTCCTGCCTGAAAGCCATTATCATATTCTATAGAACCTATAAATGCATCCGGATCTCCTACTTCAGCATTTGCGGCTATAACCCTCACACCAGCATCTTTAGCTTTTTGTATCATAGGATTTAAGGCTTCGGAATTATTGGCACTTAAAATTATCGCATCTACTTTTTGTGTTATGAGATCTTCCATAGCTTTGATTTGAGGTTCTACTTGATTTTTACCATCATGAACTGTCAATTCTATATTGAGTTCTTCTGCTTTTTCTTGCATTCCCTCTATTAATCTTACAAAATATGGATTACCAAGATCCATTGTAATATAGCCCATTCTAAGTTTTCCATCTCCACTTGGATCCTCTGTGCCACTTTCTTTTTGAGTACATGCACCTAAACTAAATGTCAATACTAATATCAACATTATTGAAATTATTTTTTTCATAATCTACTCCTTTTAATTTTATTAAGCTTTTTTGACTATTTTTTATATGTACCCATTTATAAGATTATTATTTAATGTTTTTTTAAATTTAAAATCTCTTTGTATAGACTATAAGAAAAAACTACTATAAACTAAATCGCAAGAGCTAGTCTATAGTAATGTCATTTAAAATTTCTTTTAAATTTTTACATTCTTCATCTGTTAAAGTGATACCTTTTCTCATCTTGCCTTGTTCATGATTCCAATCTCTCAAGTCATACTTAGCAGGCCTATCATTCCAACTTACACGATTTATTTCTTTTGTCCAATCACCTTTTTCTGAAAGTACTGCTATTTTATCTATTATTTCATATTTTATTTCTGCCATTTTTGCTCTCCTTTTACTTTTATATTTCTTATATTATAACATTAGGAGGTGTAAAAAAGCAAATTCTAGAGATACTATTTTCTATTATTTCCTTTATCATTGAATATATGTTCTAAAAGATATATAATGTAAAAGACTATAATTGTAGCTAAATTTTGATCAGCGAGGTGAGATACATGACAGGAAAAACTCATATAGCTATAGGAGTTGCAGCAGGTCTTACTATGGCATATGGTAAACCTATAAATCAACAACTTATAATCATAACTGCTTCATCACTCGGTTCTCTAATACCTGATTTAGATCATCCTAAATCAAAATTAAATCAAAAAATATTATTTTTAAAAAACGAGTTATTTCGTATAATGTTTTTCATGGCTTTAGCAGCTTTGTTTTTATATTTTTATACGATTACACAAAATACTATGCTTGCGCTTTTATCTCTCTTACTTCTATTTATAGGTATATCTACGCATAGAGGCTTCACTCATAGTGTTATGGGTTTTTTAATATTTGCTTACATAATAAAAACCATAACAGATCCCTACAGTCTAGATTATCTCTATAAAAGTATAAGTATTGGATACTTATCACATTTAATTGCTGATTTCTTAACACCTAAAGGCATTAAATTATTTTATCCATTGAATGTAAATATATCATCTCCTATAATTATAAACCCCAAAAGTGGAATGGACAGTATAATATTTATACTCGCAAGCATATATTCTGTAATTATACTTTTTAAATTCATAATATAAAGCTCCTCCAAATTGGAGGAGCTTTATATTATGAATTTTTAATAGAGTCTAAAAGAAGCTCCCCCTATAAATTCTCTCAATATAGAATTTGGTGGTATTGCATCTTGATTTTCTATCTCTCTAAAATATTCTAGGAATCTTATAAGTTTTCTAGCTTCACTATAATAGATATTGTTTTTTTCTACTTCCTTAAGCAATGGAATTATATGTTTTTTAAGTACACTCATCTCATATATTAGTGATGAATTAAACATTATATCTGCCTCTTCTTGAAAAGGAAATATATACTTTTCCTCTCCTTCTCTAACTCCATCCCATAGTTCTAAAGTTCTCAATGGTCCGTTACCTCTAAATTCAACATCTCTTACCATTCTTCTTATAAGCCTTATATCTGTAGTAGATATCCTATTGTGAGGATCTAAGTTTAACTGAGTAAGAGCTGATATATATATTTTAAATTTGTTTTTTTCAGGTATCATCTTAGTTAGCTCAGGATTCAAAGCATGAATTCCCTCTATTATTATAGGATGATTTTTATCTAATTTTATTATCTTGCCTGATTTCTCTCTCTTACCTTTTATAAAGTTGAACTTAGGGAATTCTACTGACTCTCCTTCTAAAAGTTTTATGAGGTCCATATTTAAATAGTCTACATCTATAGCTTTTATTGTTTCAAAATCGGGTAAACCATCTTCATCTAAAGGTGTTTTATCCCTATCTACAAAAT
>CAZRHX010000069.1:5407-8165 GCA_964599855.1 uncultured Tissierella sp.
ATCTAAAGATATTGTAATAGGTTTTTGACCATTTACATTCATTTGAACTGCTAGTCTTCTTGAAAAAGTAGTTTTACCTGCAGAAGAGGGCCCCGATATCTGTATAATATTTATATTCGAATCTTTATAAATCTCATCTGCTATTTCAACTATTTTTTTTTCATGAGCAGCTTCTGCTATTTGAATTATATGGCTTATATCTCCACTTTGTATTTTTTCATTTAAAGATCCCACATAGGATAAATCTAAAGTATCCAACCAATTACCAGTATCTTCAAACATTTTAGCTAGGTTTTTTTGCTCTTTGAAATTTTCTATATTATAATCATTTTTCTTGCTTGGGAAAAGTATTATTACCCCAGGATAATAGTATTTCAATTTAAAATTCTTTACATATCCTGTAGAAGCAGCTAAGTATCCATGAAATGAATCATAATGATTATCTATCTTATATACACTTATCTCTTTTTTATCAATTGATTCAAAAAGTCTTAATTTATCTGCATATCCATACTTTCTAAAAATTTCTATAGCTTCATCTTTTTTATATTTCATTCTCTCTATAATATAATCTTTTTCTATTATTTCAATCATTTTTTCTTCTATCTTTCTTAGAGAATTAAAACTTATAGGGTAATCATCACCTAATTTACCGTAAAGACCTGAACCTAGAAAATATTCTATACTAACTTTACTATTTGGATAAAGCTCTTTACAAGCCATGATAAACACAGCTGATATAGTCTTTGTATATATTCTATATCCATCTACATCAGTATTGTCTAAAAATTCTACAGTCATATCTTCTTGTATGGTTTTGTCTAAATTATATATTGTATTGTCGGATCTAACTCCTAAGTATTTTTTATAATCATTTCCAAAAATCTCTTTTGATAAATTTAAAATAGTAGTATCTTTTTCCACTTCTATATCTTTTAAACCTATAATATTTACCTTTACTTTCATAACATTCTCCTTTAAAACTTATAATGTTGCGCTTTTACAATTATTTATATTTTCTATACACTTAAATTCATAGATTATTTCTTTTAAATGATAGTTATAAATTATATATATTTGTTTTTTTTCTCTATTTTTTATCTTAGGTATATCTTTTGAAAACATAGTCTCTAAGAGTTCTTTGTTTTCTTCATCTATATAAACTCCATTGTCAAGTAATGTTATTACTTTAAAATGGCTATATACATTTTGAAACATCTCAAATATATACTCATAATTTATCAAATCTTCAGGTGTATTTATCTTGAATTTTTTATCTTCTTTAAATGTTTCATAATTTTCTTCAATATAATTCATTCCTTTTTTCAAGTTATCTAATTGAGGTTTTTCATTAGTCCAAACCAATCTTTCTATATTCTCTAGTACTTCTTTAATCATCTTATCTATAATAGTATCCATTCTTATCTCTAATTTAGGAGGTCTTATAAAATAATTTATAGTTGTGCCTACTATTACTCCAACAAATGTATCCAAAGTTCTATTTAAGGCATAAGTAAATCTATAATTTTCTTCAAAATCTATTATAATTACCAAAAAAACTATCATTGCCATCTTAACTGCATCTTGCCATTTTAGCATATTGGATATATATATTATGACAAAAAGCCCAATAGCTGTTGTCAAAAAATTCACTGGTGAAATCCAAGTTATTATAAGCGCTACTGCACCCCCAAATATTGTCCCATACATTCTGTATTTTCCAGTCTTAAATGATTCTGATACTGACGTTTCCATAGTCATTATGGCTGCAATCCCTGCAAGTATAGGGCTATTTATATCTAAAATATTTGATATCTCAAGAGTTAAAACTACTGCTAAAACTGTCTTTATAGTCCTCATGCCAATCTTTTTAAATTTCATAGTCCACCTCTAGGTTCTATTCTTTCAATCATTATATCATATATGAATAATTAAAAAGTATGAGATATCTCATACTCTTTAATCTACTATATCTTTACTCTATTCCCAAGATAATTATCCCCATCATAATACCTGCAATAACTAGATATTGCATCTTTGTCAGATTTTCTTTTAAGAAAATCCTAGAGAGTATTATAGATACTATACTATATGAAGCAATGAGGGGTGCAGTAACTATTGAATTCTCGGCCATAGCATATACATAAAAAAACTGTCCAAATGTTTCAAAGCCTGCTGCTACAAGTTTTATCTTTTCTTCTTTAAAAATCAACTTCTGTTTTTTTACAAATCTTAGATAGATAAAGGCTATTATTCCCACAAGTAAAAATGTAAGTTCATAAGAAATGTTTGCTTCTGCTTCTGTTAAGATTCTATCTAGATAAAATCCATCTAGGAATGTACCCACACCATCTATGATAGCATAGAGAATTGGAAATATAATAGCTATGGCCCCTATACTATATTTTTTATCTTTTTCCTCTACTAAAGATTTCTCGTCTTTTCCCTCTAGCTTTGCAAGAAGTATAATACCTAGCGTAATTATAGTAACTGCAAAAAATTGTAGAGGACCCATAGTCTGCCCTAAAAATATAAATGTTAAAATAGCAGCTACAGCTCCTGATGAGTTACTAAGAGGCGATACTATTGAAAGCTCCAGATATCTAAGACCTACATATCCTATGGTCATAGATAATATATACATAGAAGATACCGGTAAGTACACTATCATATTCATAGGGTTGTAACTTATATTATTGTATATTATATAAGAAACTGCATGAATACCCATTACAAGACCTACCATTATAATGATTTT
>CAZRHX010000070.1:0-8077 GCA_964599855.1 uncultured Tissierella sp.
AGGAGTAGATTTAAATACAGCCAGCCCTTCACTTCTCAGCTATGTGGCAGGAGTTTCAAACACCGTAGCTCAAAACCTTGTGAATACTAGAGAAGAAAAAGGTAAATTTCTTTCAAGAAAAGAACTCTTAAAGGTAAAAGGACTTGGTCCTAAAACATTTGAACAATGTGCTGGTTTTTTAAGAATTGATGATTCCCAAAACCCTCTGGATAAGACTGGAGTTCACCCAGAGAGTTACGATATAGCTTTAAAACTCTTGGATATGGACTATAAAGAAAAAGATATAGAAACACTTTCTAAAGATCTAAATGTAGGAAAACCTACCTTGATAGACATAATAGAAGAGTTGGAAAAACCTGGCAGAGACCCAAGAGATGAAATGATAAAACCGCTTTTAAGAAAAGATGTTTTGAGTTTAGACGATTTAAAGATAGATATGGTTTTAAAAGGAACTATAAGAAATGTAATTGATTTTGGAGCTTTTGTGGATATAGGTGTTAAAGATGATGGATTAGTTCACATATCACAGCTTTCAAACAAATTTATAAAACATCCAAAAGATGTGGTCACAGTTGGTGATATTGTAGATGTAAAGATAATGGACATAGACAAAGATAAGGGAAGAATTTCATTGACCATGAAAGATATTTAAACTAATTTAGATTGACATATACAAGAAAAACAGATATAATAAGGTTAATTAAATATATATCTTCAGGGCGAGGCGTAAATCCTCACCGGCGGTAGAGCCCGCGAGCCTATTAAATAGGTTGACTTGGTTAAATTCCAAGGCCGACAGTTATAGTCTGGATAAGAGAAGATGTATTAGACTAGTAAATTTTACCTGTCTAATTTAGCCCCGAAGCAACTACTTCGGGGCTTTTTGAATCCCGAAGAAAAAACAAATTTGGAGGGATTAAAATGTATACTTTAACAAGAGAAAATCTTAACACAAGGAACATGGTCAAAATATCGGTCCTAGGTGTAATATCTATGGTCTTGATGTTCTTTGACCTATCAGTATGGTTTGCACCACCTTTTTTAAAATTAGATATATCAGATCTACCGTCTTTAATTGGAGCCTTTGCTATGGGACCTATGGCAGGAGTTGTAATTCAGCTTTTAAAAAATATACTTCATATACTTATAGAAGGTTCCAGCACAGGAGGAGTAGGAGAGATATCCAACTTTTTCGTAGGAAGTGTATTGGCCTATACTGCAGGAGCTATATACTATAAGAAGAAGACTCTTAAAATGGCAATATTGGGTCTGGCTATAGGAGTTGTACTGATGAGCTTTTTTGCAAGCCTCAGCAATTATTTTGTTATATTTCCACTATATTCAAAGATATTGCCCTTAGATCAGATAATAGCTATGGCAAGTAAATTAAACAAATATGTAGTAGACTATAAGACCTTGATTCTATATGCGGTAGTTCCATTTAATCTTTTAAAAGGAACAGTAGTTTCTATTGTTACACTGCTCATATATAAAAGAGTATCTCCTATACTTCATAGATAAAAAAATAAAAAATTATTATTTAAGAGTAATCTAATATTAGATTACTCTTATTTTACGCTTTTCTTGTACTTTTCCTAGAAAAGAGATAAAATATGATATAATTAAATGTTAATAAAATATTATTATTGAAAGGCTGAACAAATTGAAAATAGAGCTTAATAGTTTAGATAGTACAAAAGAATTTGGAGAAAAACTAGGAAAACTTCTAAAAAAAGGAGATATAGTTGCTTTAAATGGTGACTTAGGAGCTGGAAAGACTACACTGACAAAGTCCCTAGGACTAGGTCTTGGAGTAGAAGAATATATTACCAGCCCTACATTTTCACTTATAAATGAATACAGGGGAAGACTTCCAGTCTATCATTTTGACGTCTATAGATTAGAAAATGTAAAGGAGTTGGACGATCTTGGATTTGATGAATATTTTTTTGGTGGAGGAGTATGCATAATAGAATGGGCGGAAAAAATAGAAAAAATGCTTCCCAAAGGAACAATAATATTGGATATAAGAAGTGGAGCAGATGAAGATAAAAGGACTGTTGATATAAGTGGAACTGGCGACAGATATAAGGAAGTTTTAAGGGAGATGAGCATAGATTGAAAGTTTTAGGAATAGATACATCTACAAAAGTAGCTACAATAGCCATCATAGATGAAGAAGAGCTTATAGGTGAATATTCTTTAAGCAAGGATATGAGTCACTCAGAAAAGCTTATGCCTATGGTAAAAGAAGTTTTAGAAAATATAGATTTAAAGATAGGAGATATAGATCTATACACTGTAGGACTTGGACCGGGTTCTTTTACTGGACTTAGAATAGGAGCAGCTACTATAAAGAGCTTCGCTCATCTATTCAATAAACCTATCATAGGAGTTTCGACTTTAGAATCCTTAGCTTATAATCTCTATTTAAGTAAGGCTACAATAATGCCTATGCTAGATGCAAGGAGAGATAGAGTATATACAGCCCTATATACTTTTCAAGGCTCTGATATAAGAGAAATAGAAGCTTCCCAAATATTGGAGATAAAAGATATAGGGGAAAAGCTTAAAGAATATGAAAATATAATAGTAAATGGGCCAGGAAGTTCTGTCTATAGGGAAGAGATAAAAAAAGCTTTAGGAGATAAGGTTCAATTTGCTTCTTCTGGTCAAAATATCTCTAGAGCAGTTAGCATATGTGAATTAGCCCTTGAAAAATATAGAAAGGGTCAAAGAGATGATTTCTTTACTCTTACACCAGACTATATAAGGCCCTCACAAGCAGAAAGAGAATTAAAGAAAAAATAAGGCTATATAAATTTTTCTTTAGGAGGAAAATATATGGATATAAGTGTTAGAAAAATGGAAGAAAAAGATATAGACAAGATTATAGAAATTGAAAAAGAAGCATTTTCAACTCCATGGTCAAAAGCATCTTTTTTAGCTGAAATACGTGACAATCTACTTGCGTATTATCTAGTTGCAGAGATGGATGGCAAAGTAGTAGGATATGGTGGAATATGGCTTATATTAAATGAAGGACATATTACAAATATAGCTGTGAAAGAAGAATATAAAGGCAAGGGTATTGGAAATCATCTATTAGAAGGTTTAATTCTTTATTGTATAAAAAATGGAATAGAAAACATGACCTTAGAAGTCAGGGAATCAAATATAATAGCTCAAAACCTTTATAGAAAATACGACTTTATAAGTTCGGGTAAAAGACCAAACTACTATTCAGACAATGGTGAAGATGCTTTAATAATGTGGCGAAGCAACGCATTTATAAAGAATATATAAGAGGAGGTAAAAAATGGATTTATTGACACTTGCAATAGAAACTTCTTGTGATGAGACATCTGTTGCAGTTATAAAAAACGGACGAGAGATTTTATCAAATATAATAGCTTCACAAATAGATATTCATAAAAAATTTGGAGGGGTAGTACCAGAGATAGCCTCCAGAAAACATATTGAAAATATAAACAAGATAATCCAAGAAGCTCTAGACAAAGCAGAAGTTGGATTTGAAGATATAGATTTAATAGGGGTAACCAGAGGTCCTGGACTTGTAGGAGCTCTTCTTGTAGGTATATCAAGTGCTAAAGCATTGGCATATGGACTTGAAAAGCCCTTAGTAGGAGTCAATCATATAGAAGGACACATATGTGCAAACTATCTGACACATCCCAATCTGGAACCTCCATTTACTTGTCTGATAGTATCAGGGGGACACAGTTATCTAGTTCATGTAAATGGCTATACAGATTATGAACTCATAGGAAGAACCAGAGATGACGCTGCAGGAGAAGCATTTGACAAAGTAGCTAGAGCTCTGGGCATAGCCTACCCTGGAGGACCTATTATAGATCAGTTGGCAGAAAAAGGAAATCCAGATGCTATAGACTTTCCAAGGGTCTTTTTAGAGAACAAATCTTATGATTTTAGCTTTAGTGGGCTCAAGACTTCTGTACTCAATTATTTAAACGGAGAAAAGCAAAAAGGAAGAGAAATAATAGTAGAAAACGTAGCTGCAAGTTTTCAACAGGCAGTTATAGATGTACTTGTGGATAAAACTTTTAGGCTGGCAGGAGAAAAAAGCTCTAAAAAAGTAGTCTTGGCCGGTGGTGTAGCGGCTAACAGGGGCCTTAGAAACTTGATGGAAGAGAGAGGAAAAAAAGAAGGCATAGAAATCTTCTATCCCTCTAAAATACTCTGTACTGATAATGCTGCTATGATAGGTTCTGCTGCCTACTATAACTATATAGATGGTAAAGAAAGCGATTTAGGCTTCACAGTAGAGCCAAATTTAGGTCTGGACTAGTAAAAAACTATGAACATTATCCACAAGTTACCAACAATGAGATTTAATAATTATTTCTATTTCTATGGATAATGTGGAGAAAAAGGAAGAATTGAGTAAAATTGGGGGCTTGCTTGTGGATAAGCCTGTGGATGATGTGTGTAAAATTGACTTTTCAGTCTATTTTACTTTATTCTTCACTTACCATGACCCACTCTTCATATAAATCCTCAAGTCTACTTGCTATAGTTTCCCTATCTTTAGTCAGTTGGACGATCATATCTAAATCTTCATAAATTTCTTTATCGCACAATTTTTCATCTATCTCTTCAAGGGCTGCTTCTTCTTGAGAAATAAGCTTTTCCACAGAACTTATCTCTTCTTTCTTTAATTTTTCTTCTAATTGAAGTTGCTTTTCTTTTTTTCTATCCAGCTTAATTTGAGTCTTAGTTTTTTCTACTCCTTCTTCTTCTTTAAGTATAGATTCATTCTTCTTTTCTAGATAATAATTATAGTTTCCTAGATATTCATTGACTCCATCTGCTGTAAGTTCTAATATCTTATCACAAACCCTATTTAAGAAATATCTATCGTGAGAGATGACAAATAGAGTTCCGCTATAATCTAAAAGAGCATCTTCAAGTATTTCTTTAGAGTCTATATCTAGATGATTTGTAGGCTCATCCATAAGTAGAAAGTTTGCATTTGAGAGCATAAGGTCGAGCAAGCTGAGTCTGGCTTTTTCTCCACCACTTAAATCATTTACTTCTTTAAATATATCATCTCCTACAAATAGAAACTGAGAGAGTATCTTTCTGATATCGTAATAGTCAAGTTTTGGATTCCTATCCCAAACTTCATCTATTATAGTCTTTTGAGAATGAAGTTTTTCCATCTCTTGATCAAAATATCCAAAGTTTACCTTATGACCTATTTTTATTTGACCTGAATCTTTTTCTACTTGACCAAGAATCATCTTAAAAAGAGTAGTCTTACCTATACCATTAGCTCCTATAAGACCTACCCTCTCACCTCTGTATACCTGTAGATCTATATTTTCTAAAAGTTTAAAATCATCAAAACTTTTTTCAAGACCATCTACTAAAAGTACATCTCTTCCAGACTTTACCTTGGGCTCAAATTTTATACGTGTTTTACTATCAGTTACAGGCTTATCTAAATGTTTAATCTTATCTATTAGTTTTTGTCTACTTTGAGCCTGCTTTATATATCGAGCTCCCCCGTAGTTCATAAACCTACCCACTATTTCTTCCTGTCTTTTAAGTTCTTTTTGTTGGTTTTCATATTGGCTCTTCAATATTTCTAAGTCTTTTTTCCTTCTATCCATAAACTTAGTGTAGTTAGAATTATAGATAGTTATAGTTTTATTTTCTAAAAGAAATATCCTATTGACAACATTGTCCAAGAAAAACCTATCGTGAGAGATTATAAGGGTTGCGCCCCTATAATCTTTTAAAAACTTCTCCAACCAATTTATAGCTTCTATGTCCAAGTGGTTAGTCGGTTCGTCCAATAAGAGAAGATCTGGATTTTCTAATAGAAGTTTGGCAAGCGAAAGCCTAGACTTTTGTCCACCACTTAAGAGCTTTACTTCTTTATCAAAATCCTCCTCAGTAAAGCCAAGCCCTATTAAAACACCTCTTATATCTGACTTATATCCATATCCATTTAAAGCTATAAACTTCTCTGATAGATTGCCATAGCTTTCCATATTTTTTTCTAAAATGGAGGAGTCCTCATCTTCACTATTGGCAGCTATTTTTTCTTCTAAAACTCTTAAGTTTTTCTCCATTTTTATAAGATCTTTAAAAACCTCTAAACAATCTTCAAATATAGTTTTCTCACTATCTATCTTTATATGTTGTTTTAAATATCCTATTTTTACATCTTTTTGAATAAATATATGGCCCTTATCTTTCTCTAGATCTCCTGCTAATATATTGAAAAGAGTACTTTTTCCAGAGCCGTTTAAGCCTATTAAACCTACCCTGTCTCCATATTCTAAATTAAAATTTATATCTTCAAGTATTGTATCAATTATATATGTTTTTTCTAAATCTTTACATGATAGTACTGACATAAAAATCCTCCTAAACCTTATTACTTCTATTATATCAAAAAACTTTAGCTAATAAAAGTCCAATCCCTATCTATTGGCCAAGGTTGATTGATTAACATTTAGCAAAGTGATATAATAGTCCTAACAAGGATAGACAATGAGGAGTGGATTGTAAGATGAATAAACAAGTATCAATCACAGTTATTAGAAGAATACCAAAGTATTATAGACATTTAAGTGAACTTTATTCAAGTGGTGTCAATAGGATATCATCTAAGGAATTAAGCGAGCTTACAGGTTTTACTGCTTCTCAGATAAGGCAAGATTTAAATAATTTTGGAGGATTTGGTCAGCAGGGATATGGCTATAATGTAGAATCACTTAGAGATGAACTGGGGATTATATTAGGTCTTGATAAAGAACACAAGGTAGTGGTGGCTGGAGCAGGAAATCTAGGTCATGCACTTTTTAATTATAAGGGCTTTAAAGAAACAGGATTTAACATAGTTGCTATATTTGATAAAGATCCCAATAATCCTAGACATTCGAAAATAGAAGAATTAGATATAAAGCCTATAGAAGATATGGAAGAGTTTATAAAAGAAAACAAGGTAGAAATAGGTATAATAGCTGTCTCTAAAAGATATGCACAAGAAGTAGCAGATATCTATGTAAGAGCAGGCATAAAAGGTATATGGAACTTTGCACCTATAGATTTAAAACTTCCAAAAGAAGTAAAGTTAGAAGATGTAAGATTGAGTGAAAGCCTTTATACTTTAGCTTATTTTATACAAGAAACTGGTCAATAAGGCCTCTAAAGTATTGTAACTTTAGAGGTCTTGTTTTGTAAAGAAAGAGTAAAATATATGTGGGGTGATTACAATGGAAAAATATGAATTGATAGAAGCAAAAAAGCGCATAATTTTAAAGGATATAGAAAACTTTGATCCCAAAGACATATTTGAATGTGGTCAAGCTTTTAGATGGTATAAGGAAGAAGATGACTCTTATACAACTGTTGCCTATGGAAAAGTTTTAAATATAAAAAAAGAAGGAAAAGATATAATTCTTTATCCAACAGACAGAGAAGATTTCGACAATATATGGTTTCATTATTTTGATTTAAAAAGAGACTATTCACCTATAAAAGAAAGCTTATCAAGGGATCCCATATTGGAAGAAGCTATAGAATTTGGACCGGGCATAAGAATATTAAATCAAGAACCATTTGAGATACTCATATCTTTTATAATATCTGCAAACAATCAAATACCCAGGATAAAAAAATCTATAGAAGCCATAGCTTTAAACTACGGGCAAAGAATAGATAGTGACTTAAAAAATAGAGAGTATTGGGCTTTTCCACAGGCTAAAACTATAGAAAAAGCAGAACTTGAGGAATTTAACGCTTTGACAAAAGTAGGTTTTAGAGGGCAGAGGGTCATAGCTACAAGTGCAATAATTGCAAATGCTGAACTCCAGCTCCAGCCAATATTCTCTATGACCCGGGATGAAGGCAAGATTGAACTTATGAAACTTCCTGGAGTAGGACCCAAGGTCAGTGACTGTGTACTCCTCTTTGGATTTGACAAAGATGAAGCTTTTCCTGTAGATGTATGGGTTAAAAGAGTTATGGAACACTTTTATTTAAAGGAAGATACAAATGTAAAAGATATAGGCCAACATGG
>CAZRHX010000071.1:0-8067 GCA_964599855.1 uncultured Tissierella sp.
GCTCTATCTATAGCGTCAACTAAGAATTTAGCTAAGTCATATCCTAAAGCATTAAATGCATCTGCTTCTTTTCCATACTCATCTAAGAACGCTTCCTTAAATTCAACTACTTCTTTAGCGTCATCCATTGGTGAGTAGTGATTTGTATAGTAAACATCATGTAAAGAATCTTTACTAGCGATTTCTAATAGTTTTGGTGAGTCATATCCATCTCCACCTAGTACTGGAACATCTAATCCTAATTCTCTAGCTTGTTTAATAATTAAACCTACTTCTTCATAGTATCCAGGTATATAAACAACTTCTGGATTAGTAGATTTGATTTTTGTCAATACTGCTTTAAAGTCTGTTTCTTTTGCTTGATAAGCTTCTTCTACAAGTATTTCTCCGCCTAACTCTGGATAAGTTTCTTTAAAACTATTTGCTAAACCTTTTGCATAATCGCTGGTATTATCAAAAAGAATTGCAGCTTTTTTAAGTTCTAAATCCTTATAAGCAAAGTTTGCCATTGTTACACCTTGAAATGAATCGTTGAAACAGGTTTTAAAGATATATTCTCTTACATTACCATTACTATCCACTGTAACATCGTCATCTGTCGCAGATGATGATATTAATGGAACTTTGTTTTGCATAGCTGGTGGTGTAGCTCCTTTTGTATTACCTGATGTTGCTGGTCCTAATATAGCTACTACATTATCCCTGGTAGCAAGTCTAGTAGAAACATTAGCTGCTTCTGCACTATCTGATTTATTATCAACTTTTATAAGTTCGATCTGTTTGTCTAGAACTCCGCCATTTTCATTTATTTCATCTATAGCAAGTTCAATTCCCGCAACTGAAGACTGTCCATAGGTAGCTACATTCCCTGACAATTCATAATTAAGTCCTATTTTGATCGTATCTGAGCCTTCACCTGAACCTCCATCATCTTCTGCGCCACAGCCTGTCAAAACACTAGCTATTAACACTAAAGCCATAAATAAAGTTATAGTCTTTTTCATTTGTTCATCTCTCCTTGATTTATAATTATTTTTTGTGTAAATTTAAATCTTTGAAAAATATAATTTTAGTTAAATCAACCACCTCCTTAAATAAAAAAAGCCTCTATTATGTAATACATAATAGAGGCACATATAGCGCGTTACCACTCTAAATTATAATGCTCTTACAAAACATTATCTCACTGGGTTCTAACAAACCCTAACCTTATAACGTAGGCTAACGTCATAACTTACTTATTTCAGCTATGAAACTCTAAAGCGATAAGTTTAATTTAGCATAATACCGGCTCTCATCCTCCCAGCTTTCTGTAATTTGCTCAAAATAAACTCTTCTTCATCTTAGTTTTAGTATAATATATCTGATTTTTAAGACAATTTTAAATATTGTTATTTTAAATTACAATATCATTTTATCCACTTAAAGTCAATAGTTTTAAAATAAATATTTGGTAAAAGATCTTTTTTATTTATTTATCATATTTTATTAAAGAATTAATATAATATTTTTCTAGTTTTTCTCTTCCTTTTAAAGATTCAAGTTCCACCAAAAATTCCATGGCTATTATTTCTCCACCTAATTTTTCTATAAGCTTAGCTGCAGAAGCCATTGTTCCACCTGTAGCCAGTAAGTCATCTACTATGGCTATCCTTTTACCATCTTCAAAGGCATCCATATGAATTTCTAAAGAATTAGTTCCATATTCCAATTGATATTCTTCTATAACTGTTTGCCCTGGAAGTTTGCCAGCTTTTCTAACTGGAATAAACCCTGCACCTAATGCATAGGCAACAGGTGCACCAAATAAAAACCCTCTAGCTTCTGGTCCTACTATATAATCTATATCTTTTTCTTTTAAGTCTTTTACAACTATATCTACTGCTTCTTTAAAAGCATCTTTATCTTTTATGAGTGTTGTTATATCCTTAAAGCTAATTCCCTCTATGGGAAAATTATCTATTACTCTAATTTTTGATTTAAGATCCAAATTATTCCCTCCATATTTAAATATATTCTATATTTCTTATTATAGTCTATCATATTCAAATATCTTTTGATATATAAGTTTAAAACACATCCCTGTACACATAAGTATGTTTTTAGTAATTTAAATATATATATTATTTTTCTAAAAACTTTAAAACATTTTCTGTTATTTCTTCAAAATCTTTATCTATTTCTTCTTGCATATTTTCGTATCCTTTATTTGATAGATTTGCAATCCCCTTAGTCATATGTAGTTCTCCTAATAGTTTTATGTCCATTTTAATTAGATACCCTTTTGTATCTATTTCATCATAGAGTCTAATTGCATCTTTGCAATTTGGACATTTTATATAACTCATTTTTTCTACTAAAGCAAGTACTTCTATATCCATTTTTTTAGCCATATCTACTGCTTTTGTAACTATCATAGAAACCATATCTTGAGGTATTGAAACCATTACAACACTATTTATAGGAATAGAGTCCATAACTGTTAAAGCTACACCGCCTATTCCGGGTGGCATATCAATTATAAGAAAGTCTAATTCTCCCCAGACCACATCAGTCCAAAATTGTTTTACCGCAAAGGAGACAATAGGTACTCTCCAAACAACTGGATCATTTTCATCTTTTACTAGAAAATTAAAAGATACCGCCTTTATTCCATCATCTGTATCCGCTGGATAAAGATTTTTACTATCACTCATAACTCTAGCATCTTTAATAGCTAACAGTCTTGGAATACTGGGTCCAGTAATATCCTAATCCATTATATCTACTTTATAACCCATTCTACTTAAACTTTTAGCAAGTAATAGACTTACAGTAGACTTTCCAACTCCACCTTTTCCACTCATTACTCCTATTACTTTACTTATTTTATTTAAAGGATTGTTTTCAATATCACATTTTCCCTCTGGCTTTGTGCAATCACCTTGTGTTGGACATGTATTGCAATTTGACATAAAAATTCCTTCCTTTTATGATTTATTGATTATCTTATAAGTCCATTATATCACTCTTTTTTTAATTTTAAAGTAAAGTTTTAATACCTTTATGTTAAATTTAAAACTATATGAAAATGCTCCTTTTTAATATTAGATTTTATTAACTAATCTATCTATTGTAAAAAGGAGCATTTTAAAATATTCAAGTTCTTTAATCTACTGACTTTAAAGATTCAACCATCTTTACAGCTTTAAGTTTATAATGCATTACAATATTTACTATTAAAGCAAACAATGCTGTCAATATACTTGCATATATATAACTATTTCTACCTAGTTTTAATCCAAGCATTAAGCTTTCCATCTGTACCGTATCTATTATATACCTGTGTAGAAATATACCTATAAAGAGGCCCACCAATGTACCCAAGATAGTCAACACAATGTTTTCTCTATAGATATAAGCTGATACTTCTTTATCATAGAAGCCTAAAACTTTTATAGTTGCAATCTCTCTTATTCTCTCACTTATATTTATATTTGTGAGATTATAAAGTACTACAAAAGCCAATGCTCCGGCTGATACTGTCATCAAAATAACTACATAGTTCAAACTAATTATTATATTTTCTAAGTTTTTTCTATTATTAGAAACTAAACTTACATTGTTTATTCCCTCATTATCTATCAATGATTCTGCTATTTTTTCCTCATTTTCTTCCTTTATATCATCTGATAAAATTGTCAAGGCTTCATTATAGTCTAATCTTTGGCCAAATAAATCTTCATACTGATCAGCCGACATATAAATATAGTTAAAGGTATAGTTTTCTGTTATTCCCTCCACTTTTACTTCTGCCTTTTTGTCATCACTATTTTTTAATTCTATAGTATCGCCTTTTTTCATATTTAAGGTCCTACTCATACCTTCAGTTATAACTAGACCATCCTTTAGGTCTATCTTTTTACCACTCTTTCTGTTTTTCAAATGAATAAACTTATCAAAATTTTCTGTATCTATAGGAGCAACTATGCTTATATCTTTTTCTTCATTGTCAAAGTTTAGTTTACCACCTTCTGAAAGAACTAATTTATAATCTTTTATATCTTCTTCCTCGTCTAAAACATCTACTCCTTCAGAATCTAAGCCTATTTGCATATCATATGCAAATATTTCTCCAAATTGTCTGTCTACAACAGTCTGTATAGAATCTCTTATACCAAAGCCTGCTAAAATAAGAGCAGTACATCCAGCTATACCAAAAACTGTCATAAATAGCCTTCTTTTATATCTAAATAGATTTCTAACTGTCACCTTATAACTGAAATTAAGTCTATTCCATATAATAGGTATTCTTTCTAATAAAATAGTCTTACCGAGTTTGGGAGCTTTTGGTCTCATCAATGAGGATGGATTTTCTTTTAATTCATTATTTGAAGCAAGATAAGCTGTCATTGTAGTTAAAGCTATGGAAGCTAAAGCTACTATAGCTGCAAGTTTAAAATTAAATCTTAATATAACATCTGGTAGTGCATACATGAGTCCATATGCATTAAATATGATTATCGGAAAAATTGTATATCCAACTGCTATACCAAGTATTGCTCCTATCACTGTTGCAGTAAGAGCATATATTATATATTTAGAAGCTATATCTTTTTTACCATATCCTAAAGCTTTTAAAGTACCAATATTTATCCTTTGTTCGTCTACCATTCTAGTCATAGTGGTTAGAGATACTAAGGCTGCAACAAGCGCAAAGAATATAGGAAATACTTTTGCAAGCGCATCTATTCTATCAGCAGCTTCGCCGTAGTCTGCATAGGAATAGTGTTTTTTTCTATTTAAGACATACCAGTCTGCTTTTTCAAGTTTCTCTAAATCTCTTTCACCTTTTTCAATCTTTTTTAAGGCTTTATCAAATTCTTTTTCAGCTTTTTGTTTTTCTTCCTTATATTGTTTTTCTCCATCTATAAGATCTTCTTTTGCCTTAGCAATATCTAGTCTTGCTTGTTTAAGTTCTTTTTTACCTTTATTTTCTTCATCAAGTAATTTATTTTTTTCTTTTTTAAGAAGAGCTAGCCCTTTATCTAAGTCTGCTTTTGCTTTTTTTAATTCTTTTTCAGCATCTTCCATTTCCCTATTGAATTCTTTTAAAGCTTTTTCATATTCTTTTCTTCCATCCTCTAATTCTTTTGCTGCTTTTTCAAGATCTTTTTTACCTTTATTTATTTCAGAATAAAAAAGTTTTTCATTTTCTTTTAACTCTTTTTCTCCAGCTTTTAATCTTAATTTACCATCTTCTATTTCCTTTAAAGCCCTATTTAATTCTTCTTCAGCTTTTATTTTTCCTGCCTTATATTCTCTTTCTCCTTTTACCAAATCTTTCTTAGCTTTAGAAAGTTGGTCTTTAGCCTTTTTAAGATCCAGTGCTCCTTTATCTAGCTCAAGTTTAGATTTTTTTAATTCTTGTTCTCCCCATCTAAGCTCTTCCCTACCTTGTAATAATTGCTTTTTGCCTTCTTCGTATTGAGCTTGGGTTTTCGAAAGCATGATCTTTAATTCCTCTAATTGAACTTGGAGTTTATCTTTTGTTAGATTTTCAAGCGCTTCTTCTTTTTTAGAAATATCGTCTTCTAAAGAAGTTATTTTATTTTCTTCTTTCTTCAATCCTGCTTCAGCTTCTGCTAATTCTTTTTTCCCTTTTTCTTTCTCCTTCTCAAATTCTTCCAATTCTTTCTTATACTCATCCATACCCGCTTCATATTTAGGTCTCTCTTCACTTAAGATGATTTTTAATTCTTTCAATTGTTCTTGAAGTTTTTTCTTTTCTTCTTCAGTAAGTTTAGGGTTTTTAAGAATTTCTTTTGTTTCCTTTATATCATTTTCTAAGTCTAGCATATTTTCTTTAACTTTATCAAGTTTCCTTTTTTCGGCTTCAAGCTCTGCTTCAGTTTCTTTGATCTCTCTTTTAAACTTATCTAAGTTTTGTTGATATTCTTCCTTGTCTTTTTTATTTTGATTTTCAACTGTTAAAAGGCTCTTATTTAATTCTTCAAGCTTGACTTTTAGCTCAGTTTTTTCTTCTTCAGAAATACCTGGGTTCTCTAGGGCAACTTCTACACTGCTTATACTTTCTTTTAGAGAAATTATTGATTCTTCTTGATCTTTTAATTTTTGCTTTGCTTGATCTAATTCTTTTTGACCTTGAATTTTCTTTTGATTTAGTTCACTTAAGCTCCTTTCATATTTAGCTATCTCTAAATCATATCGAGTTTTTGTTTCTTTTAATCTACTTTCTAAATTCTTTAATTCTTTTTCCAATTTTATTCTTTTTTCTTGAGTAAGTTCTGGGTTTTCAAGAGTTTCTTTTATTTGCTTTATATCATTTTCTAAAGTATCTATAGCTTTTTTAGTTACATCGAGTTTTCTTTTTACTTCTGTAAGCTCTAGTTCGTATACTTCAAGTTCTTTATTTAATTCTTTTAACTTTTTATTATATTCTTTTTTGCTTTTTTTATACTCAGTTTTTAAGTTTGAAAGTTTTAAGTTTAACTCTTTTGTTTGTTCTTCAAGCTCAGTCTTCTCTTTTTCAAGAAGTTCAGGATTTTCAATAATGCTTTCAACTTTAGCTATGTTTTCTTTTAAACTAAGTATTCCTTTTTCTGCTTTTTTTAAATCTTCTGCTGCTTTTTTAAATTCTTTTTCAGCCTCAGCTTTTTTCTTGTTAAAAACCTTTAAAGCTTCACCATACTTTTCTCTTCCCTCATCTAACTCTTTTTGTCCCTTGTCTATTTCTTTTTCTCCAGCTTTTAATTCTAGCTTGCCAGCTTGTATTCCCTTCAAAGCTTTACCAAGCTTCTCTTCTACTTTTATCTTTTCTTTTTCATATTCTCTTTCTCCAGCTCCTATATCCTCTTTCGCTTTCTCTAGATCAGCTTTGGCTTTTGCAAGCTCTTTTTTACCTCTAGCTTCTTCTGCATATAGCTTATTCTTTCCATCTTGAAGTAGAACTTCTCCTTGATCTAATTCAACTTTTGCTTTTTTAAATTCTTTTTCAGCATCAATCTTTCCCTGTTTGAATTTTTTTAAAGCTTTTTCATATTCTTTTTTTCCATCGTCTAATTCTTTTTGTGCTTTTTCGATTTCTTTTTTACCTTTATTTATTTCAGAATAAAAAAGATCTTCATTTTCTTTTAACTCTTTTTCTCCATCTTTTAATTCTATCTTTCCATCTTCTATTTCTTTTAAAGCCTTATCAAGTTCTTTCTCAGCTTTTAATTTTTCTTCCTCATATTCTTTTCTACCTTCATCTAATTCTTCTTTTGCCTCGTCATAAATTTCATCATATCTTATTTTCTGTCTTGCTTTAGATATATTTTTTATTCTATCTTCCACTGGCTTTACTTTATCAAAATATTCATCTTCATATGAATTTAGATCCTTAACTCCGTCTATAGTTACAAATATATCAGTAAAAACATCCAACTTAAAGTTTTCTTGGGGTATCATTATAAAATCTCTTAACTGACCATTTCCTATATCTGTACTTCCTTTTTCAAAAGAAAGATAATTTGGACTTTGAATAGATCCAACCACTGTAAACTCAGTATTTTTTAAATCTTGCTCTAAAGAATCTTTTTTACCTGATGAAAGCTTTAGTTTAGAGCCTATCTTAGTTTTTAATAAATTTTCATTATCTACCTCTATTACACATTCATCTATTTTTTCAGGGAATCTTCCTTCAAGCAATCTAGCAGAGTTTATTTGATCTTTGTCTAAAAAATCATGAACTCTCAGTGCAATCTCTTTATCTTTTTCCTTAGCTAAAGCATCTATTGTATATGCTCCCCTAGCTTCTTTAACACCATTTATCTTCCTTATTTCTTCTAAATCTCCTGCTGTAAGACCTAAGTTTGAAAGGATTCTTAAATCCATAAAATTATAATCATCATAATATTTGTCAGCTGTAAACTTCATATCTTCTGGAGATATTTTAAGTCCAGCAAAAAATGCTACTCCTAAAGCTATGATAGCAACTATTGATATGAATCTTCCCAGGGATCCTTTGACATCTCTAAATATATCTTTTTTAAGCGCTTTCTTTTTCACTACCATTCAATCCTTTCT
>CAZRHX010000072.1:0-8019 GCA_964599855.1 uncultured Tissierella sp.
AGCCCAACTGCTATCCAACGTTTATTTGTCATTTTTTTACCTCCATTATTTAAATTTTTTCTAGGTTTAAACTCTACTTTTAAAAGCAGATAATATTACCTTATACTTTCCTTTGGATTCTGTCAATTAAATATATTCAAAATTTATTTGCAAATATATATCTTTAAAATAATAGAAAATTTACTTACATATTATCTTAGGCATAGTGTAACAAGGAGGTTATAGATTGGAAACTCAAAGATGTAAAAAATGTGAAAAAAAATTTAACTATCTAAATGTACTAGAATCAGTAGGATGGGGATATATTCATTTAACTTGCAAAAATTGTGGAGCAAAACACAGTTCAAAAGTGATTTATATTTTCATACTAGTTTTTCTTTTATCTTTACCAATGTTTTTTCTAAATCAAATCCGCCAATTACCATTAACCTTATTATTAAAAATAATGATACTCTTACTTTATGTAGTTTATATGACTCTCATATTAGGTATATATCCATTTATTATTAGATATAGCTTAGAAGATCAATTAGATAAGAGCTCTAATCCAGATATTGAATGATTTATAGTTATTATTTATATACTCTACTGGTTTATGATATAATATTACTTAATAGCTAGGAAAAAGGTGGTGATTTATTATGGATAGTAAGTATGATTTATCTGATAAAGAAGAACAAATGCTTGAAACTATGTGGAAAGAAGGACGTCCACTTACAAGATCGGAGATAATAAATTTGACAGAAAACAGAAGATGGAAGTCAAGTTCTATACATGTGTTTTTAAACAGATTATTGGATAAGGGATCTGTCAGGGTATGTGATATTGTACAAACATCAACTAATTTTGGGAGGACATATCAACCAACTTTTTCTCAAGAAGAATATGATATATCGCGTTTAAAAAAGAACTTTGAAAACGTAGATCCTGAACTTTCTACGATTTCTGATTTCTTTTCATTTATTGTAAAGTCAAAGAAAATCGATAAAAATGATTTGGAAGATTTAGAAGATATAATTAAAGATCATAAAAAGAAATTGTAAACTTTTAAAAGGAGGACAGCTCATGCAATTTACATTTTTTTCTTTTTTAATGTCCTTATTATGTTTTAATTTATATATTGTGCTTATAAATATTTTTAGAAAAAGAGACGATTTTATCATTTCCTTTAGCACTCTCCCTTTGATCTTTTTTCTTTTTTTAAGTCTATTTAGACTGATTTTTAACTTTGAAATTCCAGGAGCAATAATTATTCAGTCAAAAAATATTTTTCCGATTTTTTTTGATTTTCTTAGAAAACCCTTAGCTTTAAATGGCTTTAACATGAAAATATTTGAAATCCTTATTTTTATATGGATATTAGTAGCTTCTACATTATTACTTAATAGCGCTATTAAATATAAACAATTGAAAAGGAAATTAGGAGAGTTAGAAAATAATTCAAGTAAAGAAAGTGAAAAAATATTCAATCAGATATTAAAACAAACAAAAACAAATAATAAAATTAAGATAATTCAAAATGATAAGATCAACTCACCTTTTATTTTGGGCATCTTTAAAGGAAGCATCTATATGCCAGATATAAGTTTTTCGGAAGAAGAATTGGAATACATTACTTTACATGAAATAAACCATTTCCTAGGGAGAGACCCTTTAAAGAAGATTTTAATACAGAGTATAAAATATATATTTTGGTGGAATCCTTGGTCGCATTTGTTTGCAGATAACTTCAACCATATTCTAGAAATTCAATGTGATTTAAAAACTACAGATGGTTTTTCAGATGTGAAAAAAATAGAATACTTGGAAGCTATAACTAAAATAATTAAAAATGGAATGGATACAACTATTGAAAATCTCAAACACAGTAGTTTCCCTGCTTTTGTAGAAATAGATGAATTGGCCAGTTTAAAACAAAGATTTCGTATAACTTTAAATTACAAAGCTAAAAGAAACTTATTTAAATTACTAGGTACTGGAGTTTGTGTTTTAGCTTTAATTATCAATATCAGTTCATATTTTATAATCATACAACCACATTACTTACCTGGAGAAGAAGATGTTTTTCTCAGTTCAGAAGGGTTAAATTTAGATATTGAAGATACTTTTATTGTAAAAAATAAAGAGGGAAAATATGAGTTCTACAGAGATAATATTTTCCAATATATAATAGATGATATCAATAAAGAAGAGTTTAAAGGTATACCTGTTTATTAGAAAATCTGTAGAAAAAAAAGCTATTAGGATAGAGTTTTAAAGTTATCCTAATAGCTTTTTTTATTCTTCTTCCCAATCAAGTGATCTTCCAATTGCTTTTTTCCATCCCTTATATAGTTTTTCTTTTTCATCTTCTTCCATAGCAGGACTAAAGACTTTATCTACACTCCATCTCTTCTTTATCTCATCTTTACTTTCCCAAAATCCCACTGCAAGACCTGCAAGATAGGCCGCACCAAGAGCTGTAGTTTCTATTGTCTTAGGCCTATGAACTGGTACCCCTAAGATATCTGACTGAAAGTCCATTATAAAGTTATTTTCAACTGCTCCTCCATCTACCTTTAAAGTTTTTAAAGAAATACCTGAGTCTTCTTCCATAGCTTCTAAAACATCTCTAGATTGATAACAAATGGCTTCTAAGGAAGCTCTTATTATATGATTCCTATTTGTTCCACGAGTTATCCCTAAAATAGCTCCTCTGGCATACATATCCCAATGAGGTGCTCCTAGTCCTACAAAAGCCGGTACTAGATATACCCCACCTGTATCTTTTACTTTACCTGCAAAATACTCTGTATCTTTTGCGTCGTGAACTATTTGGAGTTCATCTCTTAACCATTGGACAACTGCCCCACCTACAAATATACTTCCTTCAAGAGCATATTCTATTTTTCCATCTATTCCCCAAGCGATTGTAGTAAGTAATCCATTTTTAGAAGCTATCATCTCTTCTCCTGTATTCATAAGCATAAAGCAGCCTGTTCCATAGGTGTTTTTTGCCATTCCTGGTTCAAAACATGCTTGACCAAATAAAGCAGCATGCTGATCTCCAGCTATACCTGCTATAGGAATCTCAGCTCCTCCAAATGTTTGAGGGTCTGTTACTCCATAGACTTCACTTGAGTTTTTAACTTGTGGAAGCATAGAAGCAGGTATATCCAAGGCTTCTAATAGCTTTTTATCCCATTTTAATTCTCTTATATTGTATATCATAGTTCTTGAAGCGTTAGTGTAATCTGTCACATGCTCTTTTCCACGAGTTAAGTTCCATACTATCCAGGTATCTATAGTTCCAAATAGCAGTTCTCCATTTTCAGCTTTTTCTCTAGCACCTTCTACATTATCCAATATCCATTTGATCTTGGTCCCTGAAAAGTATGCATCTATTAAAAGTCCTGTATTTTCTTTTACATAATCGCTAAGTCCTTTTTCTTTTAGATCATCACATATACTGGCAGTTCTTCTACACTGCCAAACTATGGCATTGTAGATGGGTCTACCAGTATTTTTATCCCATACAACTGTTGTCTCTCTTTGGTTTGTAATCCCTATAGCCGCTATTTCGTCTGGTCTTATTCCAGCTGTTTCAAGTACCTCTCTTGCAACTCCTGATTGTGTTCCCCAGATTTCCATAGGATCATGTTCTACCCAGCCATTTTTAGGATAGTATTGAGTAAATTCATTTTGTGCTGTCTTTATTATTTCACCATCATGGTTAAAGATTATCGCTCTTGAACTAGTTGTGCCTTGATCTAATGCCATTATGTATCTTTTATTCAAAATGTTTTCCTCCTTTATAAAAATCCCAACAATTTTATCTCATCTATTACATATACCATACTTCTTCTTTACTTGTAGATATAGCTATAGCTCCTGCGTTTAAGCTGTTTATTACATCTTCCTTATCTCTTATAAGTCCACCAGCTATTATTGGTATATTGGTTTTTTCAACTATTTCTTTTATTATCTTTGGTATTACTCCAGGCAAGATCTCTACTGCATCAGGTCTTATAGCTCTTATAGACTTTATGCCTGTTTCAAGTGCCATAGAGTCCAATAAAAACAATCTTTGAATTGTAAATATATTCATTTCTTTAGCTATCTTTATAATAGATGATCTGGTCGATATTATTCCATCTGGTTTAATATGCTTTAAAACATATTTGAGTGCTATGGTATCCCTTGAAAGCCCTGCTACTAAATCTATATGAAGATAGACAAGTTTTTCTTTTTCATGAAATTTCTTTACAGTTTCTTCTAAAATCAAAAGATCTGTATCTAGTAAAAAAACTATTTTACAGGGAGAGTTAAGAGCATTTTCTATTTTCTCTTTATCCATCACTGCTGCTATTATTGGATTATCATATACTTCTTTAAAAAATTCTCTTCTCATAATAAACTCTCCCTTAAATTCTTTAAGTAAGTTTCTTTTCTTCTAAATTAAATCCCTGGTCGCTATTATATCTACTCCCGTATTCAATATATTCTCCAGCAATACATCGCCCATCTTAATTGGAGCTTTTACTTTTATTGTATTTATAACTTTCATGGATTCTAATATCTTGTCCTTTGGTATCTCTGTCTTTGTTCTAACTGGAAGTCTGGGAAGGTCTGCCCCTTCTATCTCTACAGTAGACGTCAAGAGTCTGGTAGGTCTTGTAAGTTCCTTTACCCCATACATATTACCCCTCTTACAATTAGCTCCATCTACTCTGTAGCCACCATCTAAACTTTCATCTTCTATTATTTCCATGTGGCAGCCTATAGGGCAAACTATACATATCATATCTTTTTTACCCATTTTATTCATCTCCTCTAAAAATTTCTACAGTTAATCTGTTTCCATCTTTTCCTTGAAATATATCTGGCCTTAAAACCATCTTTTCCATTTCACTTGGCATCATAAATCTCTTTTTAAAGCTCTTTATCTCTTGACCATCTAGCTTTACTAACAGTTTTGAATTTTCATATATATCTCCAACCCTTAAAAACAGATTTAAAGGCTTGTCTAGATTCTCCTTGTTGACTCTTTGAGGAACTATACAACCTATACCCTTTCCTGCTATTAAACTTATATATTCTCCTTCTTTTTTAAGTTCTCCCTTTATATATCTAGCTGCACTTTTTCCAGCCTCATTGCTTTCTCCAGTTACATAATCTACCACATCATGAACGTGAAGCACATTACCACAGGCAAATATTCCCTCTATATCAGTTTCCATATTCTCATTTACTAGAGGTCCTCCAGTATTTCTATCTAATCCTATACCTGCATTTTTAGATAATTCATTTTCTGGAATAAGTCCTACAGAAAGAAGAACTGTATCACATTCATATGTTTTTTCACTTCCTGGAATATGTCTTTTGTTCTCATCTGTTTGAGATATCACTACACTTTCTACTCTTTCTTTTCCATTTATCCTAGTTATATTGTGTTGTAACATAAGAGGTATTCCAAAATCTTCTAAACATTGAACTACATTTCTAGAAAGGCCTGCAGCGTATGTTCCTCTTGCTAAAACTCCTATGACTTCTGCTCCTTCTAAAATTAGTCTTCTAGCCATTATAAGTCCAATGTCTCCAGAACCAAGTATTACAACTTTCTTTCCTACCATATAGCCTTCCATATTTATAAGTCTTTGAGCAAGTCCTGCATTATAAACTCCTACAGGTCTTGTACCCGCTATGTTTAGAGCGCCTCTACTTCTTTCTCTACAGCCCATAGCAAGTACAACTGCCTTGGCTTGTATATGCATGAGTCCATCTACTGTATTTATACATGTAACCTTTTTTTCAGGACTTATATCCAGTACCATAGTGTCTAGCTTATAATCTATTTCTAACTCTTTTAGTCTATTTATAAATCTCTGCGCATATTCTGGACCTGTAAGTTCTTCTTTGAAAACCTGTATTCCAAATCCATTGTGTATACATTGATTTAATATGCCTCCAAGTTCTTCATCTCTTTCAAGAACAAGTATCTTTTCTGCTCCCTCTTCTCTTGCGCTTATAGCAGCTGCAAGACCTGCAGGACCTCCACCTACAACAACTATATCGTAATTTAACATTTCAACTATCCCCACCTTTTATTAGAATTTTAAACTACTTGGTCTTATAAAGAGCTACATTTGTACCTGGCCTATCTTTTACAACGTCACTTATGTCTATCTCCAGTTCTCTAGCCAATATCTCCATGACTTTTGGTGCACAAAATCCTCCCTGACATCTTCCACTTCCAGGTCTTACTCTTCTCTTTATAGCATCTATAGTTGTTCCACCAGCATTCCTATGGATAGAGTCTACTATTTCTCCTTCAGTTATGTTTTCACATCTGCATATAATCCTTCCGTATTTTGGATCTTCTTTTATTATCTTTTCTTTTTCTTCATCAGAAAGTCCCATGAAATAAATCATTGCTTTTCTCTTAGGATTAAAGTTTTCTTTTTCTCTAAAACTTCCATCTATATCTTTTAAAAGTTCTGCTACATATTTTCCTATAGCAGGGGATGCTGAAAGTCCAGGTGATTCTATTCCAGCCACATCTATAAAACCCTTGGCATCTGTCACTTCTTCTATTATAAAGTCTCCACCTTCAGGAGTTGCACGGATACCTGAAAAAGATGTTATAACCTCTCTAAAGGGGATATTTTTTATTGCTTTTTGAGAAGATTTTCTCAAAAATTCTAAACTCTCTTCTGTGGTCTCTACATCATCTTTATCCTCTATTCTCTCAGCATCAGGACCTACAAGCAGGTTTCCATGAGCTGTGGGAAGAACAAGAACTCCTTTTCCAAGCTCGGTTGGACATTGAAATATAACGCTATTTACTAAGTCCCCTGCATTTTTATCAAATAGGAAATATTGTCCTCTTCTAGCTATGATCTTAATCTTTGAAGACGATACCATATTGTGTATTCTATCAGCATAAACTCCTGCTGCATTTACTATGTATTTTGTGTCTATCTCTTCCCTACCAGTGATAATCTTATATCTTTTTTTATCTTTTTGTATATCTAAAACTTCAGTATTTAAAGAAAGTTCTACTCCATTGTCCATGGCATTTTCTATAAGAGCTGTGCCCAGTTCCCAAGGTCCAATTATACCCGCACTAGGAGCGTAAAGAGCAGCTAGGGCTTCATCTGAAATATTTGGCTCCAATTTTTCAAGCATTTCCCTATCTATTATTTTCATTTGAGGAACACCATTTTCCATTCCTCTTTTATATATCTCTTCTATTTTTTCAATGTCTTCTTGATTAAAAGCTACCACCAAAGAACCTATTCTCTTAAAGGGTACATCTAATTCTTTACATATTTTATCAAACATAGGATTTCCTTCTACATTGAACTTAGCTTTTAAGCTTCCGGGCTCTGCATCATATCCTGCATGAATTATAGCACTGTTTGCCTTTGTCGTACCATTTGATACATCATTTTCTTTATCTAAAACTAAAACTTTTAAATCATATTTAGAAAATTCTCTAGCTATAAAAGCACCTATTATGCCTGCACCTATTATTGTCACATCATACATTGTTTTTCCCCCTTAGATTTAGATATTAAAATACCACAACTATGCCTTTTTTAGAAAGGCTTAATTGTGGTATCTCTTTTCTCTACCAAAATATCAACTTATCTGTAGTGTATCATACAATTTAAATAAATACAATATTCTATTTATTTGATTTTATATCCCTATATCCCTATAGTTGTAAAGTGTAATCACTGAAATATTTGGTGTTAGTATGTAAGTGTGGACACAAAAAGTTTGACACGATACAATTATTATAAGAAAGGTGTGTTAAACAATGGCTAGAAACGGTGTCCGATATTCAGATGAATTTAAACAACAAATTGTAGAATTATACAACTCCGGTCAGTCAGCATTAGAACTAAGTCGTGAATATGGCGTAACAACAGCAACTATTTATTATTGGCTTAAACAACATTCTCCAGTAAAGGTAACCGACGATAAATGAAATAGTTGAATTTATCAATAAATACAAAGTAAAATATACCATAA
>CAZRHX010000073.1:0-7867 GCA_964599855.1 uncultured Tissierella sp.
TTCTTTGGATAGAGAGTATGAATTAAACTTGAACTTTATCTATTAGCAAAGTTGATTATATTAAAAAGCAGGTCTTAGTGATATTCCATTAAGACCTGCTTCATTTATGGACTATTTACTTTGGAAGACTAACATTTATTATAAATATATATATAGTTTTAAGAGATGACATATGATCATTTTTCATGTCGAGTTTTCCAACCCAAGATAGGAAAGATAAGCTATAAAACAAATAAAAAATAAATTAAAATGTACTAGAATTAGACATAATCTTAAATCTGAATAAAAGTGGTTTTATATGGAGATAGGCGGGTAAAAAATAAAAAATAGATACTTTTATATATGTTAAAAAAACTTATAGAAAGAAGGGATCTTATGAATCCATTTAAATTAGCACTTAGTAACCTCTTTATGTTAATTTTAGTATTCTTATTTAATTTTCTCACAGGAACAGGGCGTATTAATGATTTATCACAAGCAGAGATTTCAGAGATGTTTCCTACTAAGATAACACCGGCTGGATTTGCTTTCAGCATCTGGGGTCTTATATATGCCTTGGTTTTTATAGCAGTAGTATTTATGCTCTATAAACATAAAGAAGAAAAAATGAGCAAAATAATCAATACAGTTGCATGGTGGTTTAATCTATCTGCTTTGGCTAATATTTTATGGACAATAAGTTTTTCCTACCTACAACTACCTTTGTCTACAATATTGATTGCTGTCTTGTTAGTCTCTTTAGTTATTATTTTAATGAATTTATCTAAACTGGGCATAAAAGCAAACTTTATTTTCCCACTAGCATTTGGTATTTATTCTGGCTGGGTAATGATTGCTACAGTTGTCAATATTGCTGCAAGTCTTGTTCAAATTGGTTGGAATGGCTTTGGTCTTTCTGAAATAATGTGGGCTAATATAATATTAGTAGTCGCCTTATTTATTATCTTTTTTGTTGCTTATCGTACAAGTAATGTAATTATACCCTTGCCTGTAGCATGGGCTTATTTTGCAATATTTAAAGAACAGGATTCTAATATTGCTTTTATAGGTATTTTTATTTTATTAGCTATGTCTATTTATCAATTATATAGCAATAAATATGCTCTACAGGTATTTTATAAAAAATAATAATTCTAGAATTATGAACAATTAATTACTGCTATCCTTTTGTTTTTGGGCTTGGTAACATTTTTTATTATCATAATCGTTAAAATTAAATTTCTAGAATATTATTAATGAATGTAATAATTTAAGAACAAGATAATGAGATAGATATCAAATATATTTATAAAACTAAACTAACTTTATGTTTAATTTTTAAAAATTGGGTAAGATTATAATAAGTAAATAAGTAAATAAATAAATAAAAAAAAGGAGTGTTAAATTTATGAAGAACATTAAGAAAAAATGGTTGCTGCCATTAGTACTTATAATGGTGTTATCTTTAGGATTAGTAGCATGTACTAATGGTGCAGATGATACACAAACAGGAGATCCTGATGTGGAAGACAAAGTAGATGATACAATGGATGATGCAAAAGATTCAGTAGATGATACAGTTAAGGAAGCAGAAGACAATGTAAGAGATATGAATTATGAAGATATCAAAATTAGACCAGAAGAAGCTTTTGATAAGTTTATGGAATTACATGCTGGTACAAAGATCAATCAATTTGATTTAGATAAAGAATTAATGGAGTATCAATATGTTATAGAAGGTTATGACAATGACAATGAATACGAAGTTAAAATGAATCCAGTTGATGGTGAGGTATTAAGTGATGATTCACAAGTGTTAGATATGGATGACGAAAACATTGAAATAACTAAAGACCATGTATCTAAAGTTGATAGTATTATAGACAAAGCTAAAGAAGAAGATGGAAGTGATTCTGAATTAGATGAATGGAGTATATCTGTAGAAGATGGTAAAGTAGTTATAGATATAGAAATAGGTGCAACTGAGTATTCTTATGATATGGAAACTGAAGAATTAATAGAAGATGAGATGTAATATTAATTTTAAGATGATGTTGAAAGTAGATAAAAGCAGATGCCCTGGTGTATTACACCAGGGCATCTGCTTTTACAGTCTCTTAAAATATAAATCCAATAACTAAAGTAGCGACTACTATCAATGGTGCTGGAATCTTTTGACTTAGCAAAGCTATGACTGTCAAAATTGTAATTAAAATATTATCTAATGTAAATCCGCTTTCTTGCATTAGAATTATTGAAGCAACTGCAATCAATCCACCAGCAACTGCAGTAATACCTTCTAAAGAAACCTTTATTCCTTTAATTTCTTTTAAATTTTCCCAGATGGGATATACAAAGTAAATTAGAAGAAGACCAGGTAAAAATATTGCCAGAGCACTTATCAAGCCACCTAATACTTGAATTAGAGGTCCACCATAACGAGAAGCCATTCCACCTGCATAAGCGCTAAAACTAAACATCGGTCCTGGTAATCCTTGTACAAGACCAAATCCAGTCAAGAACTCTTGATTTGTCATAAATTGATTAATCTCTACCAATTCACTGTACATAAGAGGGATTACTACTTGGCCACCACCAATAACTAAATATCCATAACGATAAAAACTTTCAAAGAGATTAAAGAGTTTATTGTCCCATGTAAAGCTTAAGAATAAGCTCCCTAGGGTAACGATTAAAAATAAAACCATATATAACCAAGGAGGATTTACTTTTATAGGATTCCATAGCTTTTTTTCTTTTGAAGTCTTAATACTTATTATACCACCCATAATCAGTACTAAAGGATAAATCCAAGCTTTTCTAATAAAGTAAGTTGTTATTGCTCCAAATAATAGTAATATTAAAGTGATTTTATCTGTTATTACTTTCTTTCCGATACGATATGCTGCTATAATAATAAATCCAACAGCCATTGGACCGATGTAACGTAGAGCATCTTGAGATATATTCATATTAATTAAAAACCCACTTAAAAATGAAAGTAATGTCATCAATATGACAACTGGAAGAGCCCATACTAACATGGTTAGAAAAGCTAAAAATGGTCCTCCAAACTTGTAGCCAATAGATACTATTGTTTGGGTACTACTTGGTCCAGGTAAAATAGCAGTTAAAGCAATAAGTTCTACAAGTTCTTTTTCAGTTAAATATTTTTTCTTTATAACCATTTGGTCTGTGAAAACACCATAATGAGCTTCTGGGCCTCCATAAGCTCCTAAAGAACAAATAAATACATCCTTTAAAAAAGATATCCATAAAGCTTTGTTTTGTTTTTTTGACTGGTTTTTTATTTTAATTATAGAATCACCTTCTTGTCTAATATTTTAAATTCGCTAAGATAAGACTTTGTCTCATTAGATATCTACTGTTTATATCTCCAATTAATATATTGGAATGCTTTATTTAACTATTTAATTGCTTATTAAGAGCATACATTAGGATTAGTTGAAATGCAAGAAACAGTTTTGATAATGAATATCCAAAAGGTCTAATTACTACTAAAATGGGTATAAACAAATTGAAATAAAAATAAAAAATAAAAGGAGAAAAACATGAAGAACATAAAAGATAATATAGAAATGAAAGATTTAGCTAAAATTGATATTAGAGTTGGAACTATTTTATCGGTAGAGGATATAGAAGAATCTGACAAAATGGTCAAGTTAATAGTTGATTTCGGAGATTTTAATCGTACAATTTTAGTTGGAATGAAAAAAGAGAGGGAAGATCCTAGAGAAATAGAGGGAGAGCAAGCATTATTTGTTGTCAATGTTGCTCCTAGAAAGATGTTTGGGGAAATTTCCGAAGGAATGTTATTTGATATAGGTTATGAAGATGGTATAACACCAGTTTTAGCTCAACCAGAAAAAGCAGTTCCAAATGGATCTAGAGTAGGTTAATTTTGAATTTATTTGCTCATATACATAAGATGAGTTTTATAGATAATCTTTTAAAAAGACATTTATAATAATTAAAATTAAGTTTAAAGTTTTAGAAAAAATATGGTAGACTTATAAGTCTACCATA
This sequence comes from uncultured Tissierella sp., assembly GCA_964599855.1. Taxonomy (GTDB): domain Bacteria; phylum Bacillota; class Clostridia; order Tissierellales; family Tissierellaceae; genus Tissierella_A. Next base: position 4,027 of record CAZRHX010000073.1, read on the forward strand.
TTTTTTACTTGACATCATTTTTCAGAAAGATACACCTACTTATTCTTATTATAATAGAAGTTAATTAATATACCTGATATAATAAAAGAAATAAAACAAAGAAAGCGAGGGATAAACATGTTTAAAGTAAATAATTTTGAAGATAATAATGATGTGAAAATCGTCGAGGCCTTAGGAGCTTTTAAAGTAGTAGAATATCAAAAAGATTTAAGTGTAAATCACTTGACGGCTCAGACAGCTTATTATGCTTCGAAAATGAATGTTAGAAGAAGACAGGTGCTGTGCGATGTCAGTCTTTCTAATATAACTGTCCAGGCAGGAGCTATGCAATGGATGGTAGGAGATGTCAAAGCCACAACTGGACTTAAAGGATTAGGAGACTTTATTGGTAAAAGCTTTAGAGGGAAACTAACTAATGAATCTGCAATAAAGCCTGAGTATACAGGAAATGGGAAGCTTGTATTGGAACCAACATATAAACATATTTTGCTTATAGATGTAGATGACTGGAATGGTTCCATAGTAATTGAAGATGGTTTGTTCCTAGCTTGTGATGCACAATTAAAACATAAAGCGATTATGAGATCTAATCTTTCATCTGCAGCATTAGGAGGAGAAGGACTTTTCAACCTCGGACTTTCTGGTGGTGGAGTTGTGGCACTGGAATCTTATGTACCCAGAGAAGAACTAATAGAAATAGAGTTAAGTAATGATGAGTTGAAAATTGATGGTAATATGGCAATAGCTTGGTCTGGTAGCTTAGAATTCACGGTGGAAAGATCAGGGAAAACACTTATGGGCTCAGCTGCTTCAGGAGAAGGTTTAGTCAATGTATATCGTGGAACAGGAAAAGTTTTAATGGCTCCAGTTCTTCAGTAAAAGAGATAGTCTAGAAAAAACTAGACTATCTCTTTTACTTCCATTAATTATTATTATTCTTTTTATTATTTGATTTTAATATAATAAAGATATGTTAAATATATCTATTTATAGTATAGTAAAATTAATAAGATTTCAATCCTAGATATAAAAATTAATAGAATTAAAAAAGAAAATAAATTATCAAATAGATTAAACAAATAAAACAAACATTTAAAAAGGAGAATATAATGAGTATAAAGTTATCAGATAATTTTACATATAGAAAACTTTTACACTTTACTTTACCATCTATCGCTATGATGATTATCACCTCAATATATAGTATGGTAGATGGATTATTTGTTTCAAACTTAGTAGGCGGTGATGCTTTTGCAGCGGTCAATTTAATTATGCCCTTTGTAATGATATTTAGTTCAGTTAGTTTTATGCTAAGTACCGGAGGTAGTGCATTAGTTGCTAAATTTATCGGTGAAGGTAATAAGGGAAAAGCCAATGAAGTTTTTTCGATGTTGATATATGTCATCATAGGATTTTCTGTTTTTTCTACTATAGTGGGTATTGTTTTTATCAAGCCAATAGCCATTATGCTTGGAGCTACACCAGTCCTACTTGACTATAGTGTTTCTTATGGAAGGATTTTATTGCTTGGACTCCCTTTTTTTATGTTACAGACAACTTTTCAAGTGTTTTTCATAGTAGCAGAAAAGCCCAATATGGGTTTTCTACTTTCTATTGTTTCAGGTTTGACAAATGTTGCATTGGACTTCTTGTTTATTTATTTTTTTCGATGGGGTGTTGTAGGAGCAGCAGCTGCAACGGGTCTTAGTCAGTTTGTGGGTGGAGCAATTCCTTTAGTATATTTTTTAAAAAACAATAATAGCATTCTTAGAATTACAAAGACAAAATGGGATTGGAAGGCACTACTTAAAAGTAGTATAAATGGTTCATCTGAAATGATGACCAATGTTTCCATGTCGCTTGTCAGCATGTTGTATAATTTTCAATTGATTAAACTTGCAGGTGAAAATGGAGTAGCAGCCTATGGGGTTATAATGTATGTAGGTTTTATCTTTGTAAGTATTTTTATTGGTTTTTCTATAGCTAGTGCACCTATTATTAGTTATAACTATGGAGCCCGTAAACATAGTGAATTAAAAAACATTTTTAAAAAGAGTGTCAATTTGATTCTCTTTTTTTCACTACTTTTGACTTTGATGTCAGAGCTGCTTGCAGTACCTTTATCTAAAATATTTGTAGGATATGATGCTCAGCTACTTACAATTACAGTCCGTGCCTTTAGAATATTTGCAATCTCTTTTCTCTTTAGTGGTATAAATATGTTTGCATCTTCATTTTTTACTGCATTAAACAATGGTATAATATCTGCACTTATTTCTTTCTTACGGACATTAGTATTCCAAGTGATCATGATATTATTATTACCGAAAATATGGGGGGTAGATGGTGTATGGTTAGCTGTTGTAGTAGCTGAAATTCTAACACTATTTGTTTCAGTTTTCTTTTTTATAACCGCAAATAAGCATTACCATTATCTATAGAAGCAGAATTTAAAGTAGATCACAGCCATCTACAGTTCTTGTAGTTGTAAAGTTTGATGTTTGGGAGAATACGCTTTATTATTTTAGAAAAGTGTCAGGAATTGCTTTACAGACTCAATTTAATTGGAGTTATCTTCACATTAGTAACTAAAATGATTAATCAAGATGTGATTCCTTAAAATAATAAAAAAAGTATTAAAGGAAGCGACTAGGATAAAAACCTGATTGCTTCTTTTTTAATGTCTATTGTAGGAATTATATAAAAAAATGCAGACAAATCCTTGTTCTGAGAAATAGAAAAAATTTAGAATAGAATGAAAAATAATTATAATATATATTGACTAAGTGGGTCAATTTATATTATAATTAAATTGACCGACTTAGTCAATAAAGCTTTTAAAAGAAGGAGTGATTAAAATAGAAAATTTATTAGTCAATGTAGATGAAGAAAAAAGAATTAATATAATAAACAGTGCTATGAAAGAATTTAGCCAAAATACTTTTCAAAAGGCTTCAACCAATGTCATAGTAGAAGATGCGGGGATATCTAAGGGGCTACTCTTCCATTACTTTGGCAGCAAAGATAAATTATATAAATATTTAGAGTATTTTTCTATCAAGATAATTACTGAAAAAATAGTAGATGAATTAAATTGGGAAGAAAAAGATATATTTTTAAGATTAAAAGAAATATCAATGATTAAGTTTAAAATATTTCAAAAGTATCCGTACATGGCTGAGTTTTCCCTTAAAGTATTTCAAGATAAAAGTGTAGAAGAAATAATGCATATAAATCCTAATTTTCCTCTAGAACTCTACAGTCAAGTTTACACTTATAATATAGACTATTCTCTTTTTAAAGAGGAGATAGATATAAAAAGAGCTATAAATATAATTCAGTGGACTTTAGAGAAGTATGGAGATGAATTTAGAAAAAGTATAAAGGATGGAAAGATGAAATTCGACTATAAAGAAATTGAAAAAGAATTCTATGTTTATATAGATATGCTTAAAGAATGTTTCTATAAAGAAGGGAGTGTTTTTGATGATTACTGTTAAAAATTTGTATCATTCGTATAATAAAGACGGTCAATACCAAGTTAAAGATGTAAGCTTTGAAGTTAAAAAGGGAGAGGTATTTGGATTTTTAGGACCTTCCGGTGCAGGCAAATCCACTGTACAAAATATCCTTACAGGACTTTTACAATTACAAGATGGGGAAGCCATTGTTGCAGGTTACAGTATAGAGGACCTATCAAAGAATATGTTTAATAAGATTGGTATGAGCTTTGAACAATCAAATGTCTATAGTAAATTAACAGCTAAGGAAAATCTTGATTTTTACAGTAAATTATTTGATGTACCAACTAGAGATCCTATGGAACTATTAAAACTAGTAG
>CAZRHX010000074.1:0-7857 GCA_964599855.1 uncultured Tissierella sp.
CCCAGAAGAATGAGTCTGAGAAATAACTAAAGAATAATGATCCTATACAAGCTGACAGTGTTGCAAATACTGGATCCGCTCCTAATGACGACATTATTGGCGCAGTCATGGATGCTGCAGTAAGCATTGCAACTGTTCCCGAACCTTGTATAAATCTCATAAGAGTAGCAATTAGGAATGGTAAGAACAGTATTGGAATGTTTGAATCTGCTATAAATCCTGCTATATACTCCCCTACGCCACTAGTTCTAAGTACTGAACCAAGTGCCCCTCCTCCTCCAGTAACAAGTATTACTATACCTGCAGATGATATTCCTTTTTCAATACTTTTTAATGTCTCTTCTCTAGTCATATCTCTTGTTAAAGTAAGTATTGCAACTATTAAACCTATTGCTACAGCTACTAAAGGTGTTCCTAAAAATGTTACAACCGTTCCAAATAATCCAGCAAATCCAACCACTGAACCTATTGTATTTAGAAGTATCAATATTATTGGAATAAATATTGGAGCAAAAGATACAGCTACTCCTGGTAATTCTGATTCAACAAAGCTTGCATCTAACTCTTCTGGTACTTGAAATGTATCAGGTCTTATCCAGCCATCCCCTTCTTCTGCTGGCAGTTGATATATTTCTTTTCCCAGTTTTTTTGCATATGGCATTATTGCTAAAAGCATTGGTATTGCTATAACAATACCCCAAAGAATTACTGAACCTACATTTGCTCCATAGATTCCTGCAACTCCAACAGGTCCTGGTGTTGGCGGTACCATTGAGTGAGTTATTACTAAACCTGCCGCTAGTGAAATTCCCAGTGTTACTATGGATTTTTTAGTTTGTTTTGAAAGTGCCCTAGCAAGCGGCGCTAAGATTATAAATCCCGAGTCACAAAATATTGGAATAGATACTAAAAATCCTGTTACTGCAAGAGCTGCTTCTTCTTTATCTTTTCCAAAAAGTCTTAAGAATGTATAGGCCATTCTTTTTGCCGCTCCACTTCTTTCAAAGATTTGACCCATCATTACCCCAAAACCAATAATGATACCTATACTGCCCAAGGTCGAGCCAAAGCCTGTTGTTATTGCATTTATTACTTCTTCTGGTGGCATGCCCCCAACTATTCCTATTACTATAGCTGATATAATAAGTGCTAAAAATGTATGAAACTTTGTCTTTAGAATCAAAAAAACTAAAAGTATAATCCCTATAATCATACCTACAATCATTTGATTACCTGATATAGCCATTTCTTCCATTATTTCCCTCCTCATTTTATATATGTAGAAGCTTAAGAATCGCTTCTACATATATCCATATTATTTTAGTTTTTACTTGTTGAAATTAGGTGCATATTTTGCAGCTAATTTTACAGCCTCTATCATACTTACAGCTGATGCTGTGTTTTTCCCAGCACGTGTATATGCTGTTCCATGGTCAACACTTGTTCTTAAAAATGGCATTGAATTAGTTATTGAAATAGTTCTTTCAAAGTCATAAGTCTTTGTAGCTATATGTCCTTGGTCATGATATAGACTTAAAACACATGCATATCTTCCTCTAAGACCTATTGAAAAAACTGAGTCTGCTCCAATTGGTCCAACTACATCATAGCCTCTTTTTCTAGCTTCTTCTATAGCTGGAACTATTTCATCTACTTCTTCCATACCAAATAGTCCATTTTCTCCAGAATGAGGGTTCAATCCTGCAACTGCCATCTGTCCTTTAACTCCAAGTTTTTCCATAGCTTCAAATGATCTTTCTATATAATCTAAAACTCTATCGTATTTAACAAGATCAATTGCATCTCTCAATGATACGTGTCTAGATAAGAAAAATACTCTTAGTTTTTCTACTTCAAACATGGTAAGCGGGTCATGAACGCCTGAGATTTCCTCATACATTTCAGTATGTCCTATATATGGAATATCTCCTGCTCTTAGAGACTCTTTGTTTATTGGAGTAGTCGCAACAGCATCTACTTTTTTCGCCATTGCTAGTTCTCCTGAAACTCTAATATACTCATAAGATGCTTTTCCACATTTTCCATCTACCTTACCCCATTCATAAGGTTCAGTGATGACACCTAAATCCATCATGTCTATAGTTCCCTCTTGAAATTTTGCATCTTCTACATTTTCAACTACATTTATTTCAAGAGAAAGTCCAGTCACTTCTAATGCTCTTTCTACAACATACTTATCTCCAATTAGAAATGGTCTTGCTACTTCCCAAACACTTTTATCTGCCCAAGTATGCATAGCTATTTCTGGTCCTATACCTGCTGGGTCTCCTAATGGTACTGCAATTATTGGTTGATTTTTCATTTTTTTTCCCCTATTCTTTTTTTATTTTTTCAAAACATATTTTCATGGCATCTCGATCTCCAACCATTCCACCCTTACTTATTATCTTATGGTCTGGCATCAATCCACCTATCATCCTACCATATGCACTTAGTGGAATGACCTCTTCTCTAATTTCTACACCTTGAGACTTCATGTACTTGGAGAATGCCACTGTTATATCTCCACCACTAATAAAAGTCCCTGCAAAAGAAAAGTCACTTAGGATAGTATTCCTTGAAATCTCAGCCAAGCCATCTGCTATTCTTATAGATACATCATCCATATCAATGCCTTCTTCTTTGGCGACCGTTACTAAATCAAGACGCTTTTCTCCTTCTTCATAGGGAGTAGTAGTGACCAATAGATAGTCTTCACTTTCAAGTTTTTCTAGAGCTTCTTCTGTAGCTCTTTTTATTTCTTGGTCTCTTTCATATTTTTGTGATAAAAGTTTAGCATTTACTTTTACTACTCCGAATTCATAGGAGTTTAGAAGTTCTATTATCTGCTTAATAGATGTATCTGTAACACTTCCTACAACCATTAAAACTTTATTTAGAACTTCATCTCTTTCTAGCATCTGGTTTGCAACTTCCAATGTGAATGGCCCAGGATCTGATACGAAGAATTTTAAAGCAGAGTTTAAAATAGCTGATGCAATAATTTCTAAATGCTTATCTACCAAACCATCAAAGACTAAAAGTCTTACACCTTCTTCTTTCTTTTTTCTAATTAATTGTGTCAGATAATCTACACCTTTTTCTATATCTTCAATAAATATAATGTCAGAACTATAATTTAGGTTTTTTCTAAAGATATCTATAACACTTGAAGTATCAACTGGAGTTTTAGCATCTCTTCCTGCGTCACTATTTAACAAGAGTTCTCCATTTACAAACATAGTTCCGTTTGCAACTATTCTACCAGTTGAAGGGTAACATGGAACTGCTATACCTATATAATCTTCACCTAAGGAATCAAAGAAGGCATTTAATTCTGGTCCGAGATTTCCTCTTAGAGTAGAGTCTAATCTTTTGGAATAAAGTTCTGCTTTTTCTGATTTTAGTTTATCTAAAGCTTCTTTTACTTCTATATAAGACTCTTCTGGTTCCATAGCCCTAGAATTAGTTGTAAAAGCTATTGCATTATAATCTTCTGGAAGATCTTCATCTATATCAAAAAGGGTTGCAGCATTTAGTCCAATCTTTTTCATCAAGGAACAGTTTGCATTAGCGCCTGTTAAATCATCCGCTATCATTCTAAATTTTGTCATATTTCACCTCACATTTATTTATTTTTTTATAAACTTGATATTAGCTTTTAAACTATATCCATAACAAATTATTACAAAAAGCTAAACTTGCATAGAGTATACCATAATCTGAATGACAATTCTATAATTTAAATATACAAATAATTATTTTAAAATCCAGCATAAAGTAATCATTTAATAGGATACAAAAATATAAGAGCATCTGCTCTTATATTTTTAGTTTAAACTATTATTTTAACTTCTTAAAAAAATAAATGCATAAAAATTGCAGCTATGGGAATGGCTATTATTGTTCTTTCTATAAAGCAAATAATTAATTCAGTTAATTTTATAGGAAGTTTAGTAGCCATCATTACAACTATTGTTTCAGAGAAAAATATTATTTGTACCATAGAAACCGCTGCAACCATAAATCTAGCTCCTATATCAAGGACTTCTACTTTATCTGCAATTAAAAGTACTGGTAAAAACATTTCCGCAATTCCTATTGGAAAAGATGGTGCTATTTCTACTGCATTTGGTATTTGCAACAGTTTAAGCAGGGGTACAAATAATGCCCCTATCCAAGTGAAAAAAGGCGTATATTCTGCTACCACTAATCCAGCTATACCTATAACAGTTAATAATGATAAAACTTTAGGAAACACTAAATATCCATCTATTAAGCTTGTTTTGATTTCTTTGTGTATATCATTGGCTAAATAAGCTTTTTTAATAGCTCTATTTGCACCTTTTTTCAATAGATTTTCTTTTACCCTGACCTTTTTTTCTGTAGGTTTTAATTCTTGTCTTGTACCATCAAAATAAATATCTGATTTTCTTGATAGTGGTGGGATTCTAGAAACAATACCTGTTACAAGAAAAGCCATAAATAGGGAAATAAAATAAACTTGTAAAAAATATTCCGAAAGTCCAGCTGTTTTTATAACCATATAACCAAAGCCAACACTTACAGCGCTAAAGCCTGTCGCTATTATGGAAGCTTCTTTTTCTGTATATACATTGCTGTGATATAGTCTACTGGTAATAAGTACTGCTACAGATGAAGAACTTACAAAGGATGCCATAGCATCAATTGCACTATAGCCAGGTACTTTAAAGACTGGTCTCATGATGGGTTCTAACAATGTACCCACAAAGTCTATTGCACCATAGTCCAATAAAAACGGCATAAAGAATGCACCAACTGGGATTATCCAAGCTACTGCAAGAACTATAGCTGGTATAACAGTTCCACCTGTTCCTGAACTGACCAACCAATTGGGACCAGTAAAGCCTGCAACTGTAGCATCTAGTGAATATATTAAAATAAGCGCCCCACCCATTAAGTATAAAAACGGATGGACAAATGCATCTCCACTGTAATATTTACCTAAAACACTATCCTTTTTGGCAAAAAATTTTCCATATACTGATAGTATTCCATTAGCTATTATTACAATTGTAACCCCCCACAAACCTACATTACCTAAGATGTTCTTAATTCCATTATATATGATTCCAAACCCTACGTCTGTATTTCCTCCTACTGTAATCGGAACGAAAAACACTAAAATTGCTATTGCCGTATAAATCAAACTTCTCATTAAACCTTTTCTCCTACTTTTGGCATCTATAACTATAGAGTCCAAAACATTAGTATCATTCAGGTCCAAATTTTTATCTTGTACATCTGCCCTATCTTTAACCATGATTTTATCCATCGCCATTTGAATCCCTCCTTTATTCTTTTTAATTATACCAAAAATATTATTATTATACTAGACATTTATCAAAATATACTGAAATTTCAAAAATATTAAAAATATTACAATTTCTAAGATAAATATGATATATTCAAGGGTATAGAATTAATATATAAATAATTTTAGATAGATTTAATAATATGATGAGGAGTGAGAATTTGAATAAAGAAAAAAATCAAAACAGACTAGGAACAGACCCAATCTTACCTCTTCTTATAAAACTATCTATTCCATCCATTTTTTCGATGACTATACAGGCTCTGTATAATGTAGTAGATAGTATTTATGTAGGAAGATATAGTACACAAGGGCTTTCGGCTTTGTCATTAGCCTTTCCATTGCAGATGTTTTTAATAGCTATATCTGTAGGTACTGGAGTAGGAGCAAGTTCTCTTATATCAAGACTTCTTGGGCGAAGAGAGAAAGAAGATGCATCAAGAGTTGCAGAACATGTACTTTTGTTGTCAGTTTTTTATGGACTATTAATAGCAGTCATAGGTATATTTTTCTCAAGAAGCCTTATAGGTATATTTACAGATGATCTAGCTCTTTTAGAGATGGCCACTGAATATATTAGTATAATATTTATAGGTTCCACATTTTTATTTATCCCTATGCTTTCCAGTGAAATTTTAAGGGGTGAGGGAAATACATTTGTACCAATGATAGCCATGCTTCTAGGAGCTATTATCAATATAATACTTGACCCATTTTTAATATTTGGAATTGGACCCTTCCCAGAACTGGGAGCTGCAGGGGCTGCCTATGCCACCGTATTTAGTAGAATGATCAGTGGTATTTATATTGTATATATGGTATTTAACAATGACGAAGACATTAAAATAGATTTTTCTAAGTTCAAATTTAAATTTACTATAATAAGAGATATCTATAAGGTAGGACTTCCTGCCATGGTAATGCAGTTTTTAGGTTCTTTCATGGTAGCTGGATTAAACCTAATTGTTGGTTCATATAATACTGATGCTATAGCGGTTATAGGGATCTACTTTAAACTACAAAGTTTCGTATTTATGCCGGTCTTTGGACTTAATCAGGGCTATATGCCTATTATAGGTTATAACTATGGATTTAATAAACCAGATAGAATGAAGGAGACTATAAAATATGGTCTACTTACAGGCTTCATTATAACAACCCTGGGTTTTGCAGCTTTCCAGATATTCCCAGAAACCTTGGTCCGTATGTTTAGTAAGGATCCAGAGCTTATAAGATTGGGTATTAAAGCTTTGAAAACTATTAGTTTAGCTTTCCCAGTAATAGGTCTTGCCATAGTTGCTTCTACTACTTTCCAAGCAGTAGGTAGTGGAGTTATAAGTCTTATAATATCATTTTTAAGACAAATAATAGTGCTTTTACCAGCGGCTTATGTTTTAGGCAAGATAGGTGGAATTGACCTTATTTGGTATGCATTCCCCCTATCAGAGTTACTCTCTGGAATAGTTCTAGTAATACTATTTAAAAGAACCTTTACAAGGGTATTTGATCAAATGAGAACAGATGAAATAGAAGATGCAAAAAAAGAGATAGGATAAGCCTATCTTTTTTTATTGAAAATATATTTTAAGGGTATAAATAAAGTAAATATCTTTTGAAAGGAGATTATTATGAAAAATATTAAAACTTTTATGGATTTTACTTGCCCTTTTTGTTATATAGGGTTTTCTATATTGAATAGACTTAAGAACGAAGAAACAGATGTTGAATATATTTGGTACCCTTACCAATTAGATAAGGATACACCTTTAGAAGGTAAGGATATATCCCAAGATATTGATAAGAGTCAACTAGAGGAAAGCTATGAAAGAATAGTTAGGTTAGGTAAGGAGTATAACTTGCTCTATAATAATAAAAACATGGCCTTTAATACTGGAAGGGTTCACAAGGCAGCTCTTTTTGCAAGGGACGCAGGTAAGTTCTACGAATTTGCTGAAGAAGTCTTCCACACAGTCTTTGAAAAGGGAGAAAATATAGGAAATAAGGAAGTTATAAATGATATAGGCCTTAAGCTAGGCATCAATATAGCTGAGATGAATTCTTGTATAGATGCAGGTGGCTATGATGAAGAGATGGAAGAGGCCCAAAGACTGGCCAGGGTTTATGAGGTAGAAAGTGTTCCTACTTTTATAGTGGATGACAAAAGAAGCGTAAGCAAACTAAAAGAATATAAGGATTTTAAAAGAGATTTAGAAGGATAAAAAAGATTTTAAGTTTTTTTTACCCTACCATAAAACTCCTGTCTATGATATAATATCTTGATTATATTATAATAGATAGGAGTTTTTTGATTTGATTAATATACACAATTTAAGTTTACATTTTGGCTCTCAAAAACTTTTTGAAGATGTCAATTTAATGTTTACTCCAGGCAATTGCTATGGGGTAATAGGAGCAAATGGGGCAGGTAAAAGTACCTTTTTAAGGATACTCTCTGGAGATCTTGAACCAAGTACTGGAGAGATTTCTATAGATAAAAAAGC
>CAZRHX010000075.1:0-7702 GCA_964599855.1 uncultured Tissierella sp.
TAGAGATATCTACCCCCATAAGATAAAACTTATAGAAGAAAATATAAGCAGGTTAGGAATAGATATTATAAAGACAGAAGTATATGATGCTTTAGAAAAAGACGAGAGTCTTTTATGTAAATTTGACTATTGTCTTTTAGATGCACCTTGTTCGGGTCTTGGACTTATTCGAAGAAAGCCAGAGATCAAAATGAATAGAAAAGAAGAAGATATAAAAGATTTAGCTAATTTGCAATATGAAATAATCCAAAACATAAAAGATTATGTAAAAGTTGGAGGATTTTTAATTTATAGCACCTGCACTATTGGAAATGAGGAGAATATAGGCCTAATTAAAAGGTTTTTAAAGGAAAACTCTGATTTCAAACTGGTAAATATAGAAGATAGAATTAAAAACAAGGATGAGTTTATTCATTTAAAAGATGGATATATTAATCTTTTTCCTCATATTCATGGAACCGACGGATTTTTTATTGCTAAAATGATTAAAGAAAAATAAATTGAGGTGAATTGCTTGAATAAAGTAGAAGTAAACAGTTTGAATTTAAATGAAACAAAGGAACTTATGCTAAACTTTGGTGAAAAGGCCTATAGAGGAGAACAACTCTTTTCTGCCTTTAATAGGAATAAACAATTAGAGATAGAAGAAATAATCTTATTACCTAAAGCCCTTAGAAAAAAACTTCTAGAAAAAACTCATATAAGAAAGATAAGTATCTTAGAAAAATTTAGCTCCAAAGTAGATAGTACAAAGAAGTATCTTTTTCTTTTGGAAGATGGTAATATCATAGAAAGTGTTTTAATGATTTATCCTCATGGAAAATCTGTGTGTATATCAACTCAGGTTGGATGTAGGATGGGATGTGACTTCTGTGCCTCTACTAAAGGCGGAATAATCAGGAATTTAACAGCAAGTGAAATGTTAAACCAAATATATTTAATTGAAAAAGATTTAGCTGAGGATATAGATAATATAGTATTGATGGGAAGTGGAGAACCCCTAGATAATTATGAAAACATTTTAAAATTTTTAAATATCATACATGAACCCAAGGGACACAATACTAGCTATAGAAATATAACGCTATCAACTTGCGGTATAGTCCCTAAAATATATGACCTAGCCAAAGAAGCTTTACCTATAACGCTCTCTATATCTCTTCACTCGCCATTTGATAGCGAGAGAAAAAAGATAATGCCTATAGCTAAAAAGTATGATATTGAAGAATTATTAAAAGCCAGTGAACATTATGAAGAAACTACAAATCGAAGGATAACATTTGAATATACTCTTATAGAAGGGGTAAATGATAGAAATGAGGATGCTGATGAATTGGCTAAACTCTTAAAGAATATAAATTCACATATAAACTTAATTCCACTTAATCCTATAAAAGAATACCAAAAAGAAAGACCAGAAATCGATAGCGTTGAAAGATTTAAGAGGAAACTTGAAAAAAAACATCTTAAAGTTACAGTAAGAAAAGAAAAAGGAACTGATATTTCTGCATCTTGCGGACAGTTAAGAAGAGATTATATAGAAAAAGATTAAGAATATAAATACTTGAACTGAGGTGAGTAGTATGAAGGTAAAGGCTCTTACAGATATTGGTCTTATTAGAAAAAAAAATCAAGACTCATTTTTTTTATCTGAAAAAGAAGATCTACCACTCTTTATAATAGCAGATGGTATGGGTGGTCATAAGGGTGGAGAAGTTGCTAGTTCCGATGCAATAAGCATTATAAAAAAAATGTTTATAGAAAATAGGGAGATACTTATAAATGAAAAAAATATAAAAGATATAATCTATAAATCTATTGAAAAAGCTAATAAATATATCTATAAAAAATCTTTAGACTTTGAAGAATATAAGGGTATGGGCACTACAGTTAGTCTTTGCTACATATTTAAAGATTATGTTTTTATTGGACATGTAGGAGATAGTCGAATATACAGGATTGCAAATGACAATATAATACAAATAACTGAAGACCATTCTTTAGTAAATGAACTCATAAAAAAAGGCGAAATAACAAAAAAAGAAGCTTATAATCATCCACAAAAGAATATGATAACAAGAGCTGTTGGTACAAGTTATGATTTAGAAATAGATTTAGAAGAATTTAAATATGAAAAAGATAATAAGCTCCTTTTATGTACAGATGGAGTATTCAATATGCTACAGGATTATGAGATTCTGGAGATAATTAAAGATAATATCTTCATATCAGATGCAATAGATGAGATAGTCAATAGAGCAAAGACAAATGGTGGATCAGATAATATAACTGCAATGATAATACAATTTTAAGAAGTGGGGTGAGTAAATGATAGGCGAAATTTTAAACAATAGATATGAGATAGTAGAAAAAATTGGAGAAGGTGGGATGGCTCAGGTCTATAAAGCAAAATGCAATATATTGAATAGATTTGTTGCTATAAAAATATTAAAAGAACAATATATAAATGATGAAGTATTTGTTGAGAAGTTTAAAGGTGAATCTCAAGCAGCGGCTAGTCTTTCACATCCTAATATTGTCAATGTATATGATGTGGGTTACATTAAAACTTCTAATGGTAAGATACCATATATCGTAATGGAGTATATAAAGGGTAAAACTTTAAAAGAAATAATAATAGAAAATAAAAAACTAAATATTTCAGATACTATATATTATAGTTTACAGATTGCGGAAGCTATTGATCATGCTCATTTAAATCGTATTATACATAGAGATATAAAACCACATAATATAATGATAAATGATAATAATAGAGTTAAAGTGACAGATTTTGGTATTGCAAAAGCTGTAACATCATCTACCATGACAATTGGATCAGATACGCTTGGATCAGTCCACTATATTTCTCCTGAACAAGCAAGAGGAGGTTATACTGATGAAAAGTCAGATATATATTCTCTAGGTATAGTTATGTATGAAATGATTACAGGTAAACTTCCATTTAATGCAGAAACTCCTGTAGCAGTTGCATTAAAACATATACAAGAGGATATTATACCACCACGAGAAATAGATCCCCATATTTCAGAGGAACTAGAATCTATTATTTTAAAAGCAGTATCAAAAAATCAAAGTGATAGATATCAAAATATGTCAGACATAATAGTTGATTTAAAAAATATCAATACATCAAAAATTCCAATTATAAATAAGAATAAAATGATGGAAGATTCAGCTACAATGGTAATACCTATAATAAAAGATGAAGATATAGCTAAAAAAGATAATTTTTCAGAAGACCCAGATAACGACTTAGAAGAAAATAAGGATGATGAGAAATCTGGACTAAAAACTACAGTTCTAGCTATACTATTGGGACTTTTAATAGTTGGAATTATGTTTTTTGGTTTTTTAAAAATTAAAGGTGTTTTTAAATCTTCAGAAGTAATAGTGCCAGATTTTGTAGGGATGCAAATAGAAGAAGCTGAAAACAAAGCTAAAGAATTAGATTTAAAACTTACTATAAGTGATAAAGTTAAAAGTGATGAATTTGAAGAAGGAGAAATAATTGAACAAAATAAAGAGCCTAATTCTAAAGTTAAAGCTGGATTTGTAATAGAAGTTATTATAAGCGAAGGTGGAGAACTTATAAGAGTTCCTAGTTTCCTCAATCAAACTTTAGACCAAGCTATAAATTCAATAAAAGAACTTGGACTTGAAGTAGGTGAAACTCAATATAGATTTTCTGATACATTTGCAGCAGGAACTGTAATGGAGCAAAATCCAAAAACTGATACTTTTTTAGCACAAGGTGAAAAGGTGATGCTTGTAATAAGTAGTGGAAAAGAAATAAAAACTGTTATCATGCCAGGTCTTATAGGTTCAAGTATTGAAGAAGCTAAAAATAAACTTTCGGCAGTGGGTCTTAACATTGGAAGTATAAAAGAACAATATAATAGTGAGTTTCCAAAAGGGATTGTATACTCTCAATCTTACAATAGAGGAGTGGAGCTTGAAAAAAATACCTCAATAGAACTCTATGTAAGTAAAGGTATGCAGCCAGAGACAGAGGCAGAATCTGAGATAAATCCAGAACCAGAGCCAAAACCCGAACAAGAGCCAGAAGCAAAACCAGAACCTGAGACTAAACCAGAGCCAAAACCCGAGCCAAAGCCAGAGCCTAAACCAGAGTCAAAGCCAGAGCCTAAACCTGAGCTAAAGCCAGAGCCTAAACCTGAGCTAAAGCCAGAGCCTAAACCTGAGCTAAAGCCTGAGACAAAACCTGAACCAAAACCAGAGGCTAAAGAAAACAATATTAAATTAGTTGTATTATTATCTTTTAAAATATAAGATGAATAAGTAAAGATAAAAAAATTAAATTAAAGTATATTTTGGCAATATATTAAAATAAAAAACAATAGGAGTGAAATATGTTAGAAGGAAGAATAGTTAAAGGTGTAGGAGGACTATACTTTGTAAAAACTGCTGAAGGAATTATAAAAAGCAGGGCAAGAGGAGTATTTAGATTAGAAAAGACAACACCTTTGATAGGAGATCTTGTGAATATAAGAATTAGTGAAGAAGATAACATGGGTTATATAATTGATATAAAACAAAGAAAGACAGAATTACTAAGGCCAGCAGTAGCTAATATAACTCAAGCTATTATAGTTATGAGTGTTAAAGACCCTGAGATAAACACCTGGCTATTAGATAAATTTTTATTGATGGCTGAATATGAGCATCTAAATACTGTTATAGTTTTTAATAAAGCAGATTTAGATAAAGAAAAATCCGAAGATTTAAAAGAAATATATGAAAAAGCTGGCTATGAAGTTATAATAGCTAGTGCAAGTCTCGATATAGGCATTGACAATGTAAAAAAACATTTGAAAAACAATATAAGTGTATTTGCAGGACCTTCTGGAGTTGGAAAATCATCATTATTAAATAAGATTCATAAAGGTCTTAAACTGGAAATAGGAGACATAAGTGCCAAGAATAAAAGAGGAAAGCATACTACTAGACATATTGAACTTTTAGAATTAGATGATAACTCTTTTGTATTAGATTCTCCTGGCTTTAGTTCTTTAAATTTAAACTTTATAGAAGATGAATCTGAGGTGCGTAATTATTTCAAAGAAATTCATGAATATGGTAAAGATTGTAAGTTCTTAAGTTGTCTTCATAACAAAGAACCTGACTGTGCTGTAAAAAGTGCTGTAGAAAAGAATGATATAGATAATTCTAGATATGAAAACTATCTTTTATTATTAGAAGAAGTAAAAAACATTAGGAGGTATTAATAAATGGCTAAATTATCACCTTCTTTACTGTCTGCAAATTTTGCAGACTTAAAAAGCGAAATAGAAAAACTAGAAAAAGGTGGGGCAGATTATCTACACTTAGATGTAATGGATGGTAACTATGTGCCAAATATATCTTTTGGAACACCAATTATAAAAAGTATTAGAAAAATTACAAATCTTCCACTAGATGTCCACCTAATGATAGACAGACCTGAAAGATATATAGAAGATTTTGTAGATGCAGGTGCTGATATTATAACTGTTCATGGAGAATCAACAATACATCTTCATAGGGTTGTACAACTTATAAAATCTTTTGGAGTAAAAGCAGGCGTATCTTTAAATCCAGCCACTACTCTAGAAAGTTTAAAGTATATAATAGATGATTTAGACCTAATCCTTATAATGAGTGTAAATCCAGGATTTGGTGGGCAGTCATTTATTCCTGTAATTAAAGATAAAATAAGAGAAACTAGAAAATTAATAGATGAAAAATCTTTAGATACAATCTTAGAAGTAGATGGAGGAATCAAGACAGATAATATAAAGGAAATAATTGACTTGGGTACAGATTTAATAGTAGTTGGTTCGGACATATTTAAAGCCGAAGATTTAGAAGAAAGAACTAGAGAATTTAAAAATATAATTAAAAGTTAAAATATAATAAATAATCTTTAATCAAAGAGAGGATTATACAGTGAAAGGATTAATAGTATCGAGTGGAGCAATAAAAGATTATGAATTATTAAAAAAAATAGTAGCAAAAAATGATTATATAGTATGCGCGGATGGCGGTGTAAACCATCTTTTGAAAATAGGGAAGATGCCAGATATAGTTTTAGGAGATTTGGACTCTATCGGAAAAGAGGAATTAAATCTCATTAAGAAAGAAAACATAAAAATAGAAAAGTTTCCTACTATGAAAGATGAAACAGATACCGAACTATGTATAGATTATATACTAAAAAAAGGATTTAATGATATAACTCTTATGGGAGTTACGGGGACAAGATTGGACCATACATTGGCGAATGTTTACTTACTCAAAAAAATAGATAGTTTAAAAGCCAAAGCAAGTATAGTGGATGAACATAATATAATTCATTATGTTAAGGATTCTATTTTTTTAAACAAAAGAGAAGATTTCTTCATATCTATAATTCCTATAGATTCAGATGGAGTAGTTGTGAGCTTAGATGGTTTTTTATATCCTCTTGAAAATGAGTATCTAGATCTAGCAAGTACTAGGGGAATAAGTAATAAAATAATAGAAGAAGTTGGATATATAAAAATTTGCCAAGGTAGTGCCATTGTTATCGAGTCAAAAGATTAACACATATAACTTGAACAGCACCCTGTCAAGTAGACAGTGGAAATAAACAAAATACCTTAAGCAGCGCGAGACCTATGAACTGATCCTTGTCAAGTGGACAATCAAATAACTAAAAATAAATATTATGTAGCTAAGGCTTGGTTTCTCATTTGAAGAGGAGCTAAGCCTTTAAACTTTTTCTGGTATCTTAAATTATTGTAAAAATACATATATTCTTCAACTGCGATTTCAAGTTTTTCATAAGATTCAAACTTGTCTAGAATGATGTTGAATATAAAATAAGGCTAGCTGAAATTTCAGCTAGCCTTATTTTATATTCAACTTATAATGCTCTTTCAATATATCCCGATCTTAAACATCTAGTACATACATTGACTTTTTTAACAGATCCATCTACAATGGCTCTTACTTTTCTAATATTGGGAGACCAACTTCTAAGATTCTTTTTATTTGAGAATGTAACCTTATGACCAAATACTTTTCCTTTTCCACATACATCACAACTTCTTGCCATTTAAAACACCTCCTTGACTAGCTTTAAACAAAATTATATTATTTTATTATTATAAGCTATAAATACTATAATATTCTAACACATTAAACCACATGAATGCAACTAAAATGTTATAAGAGT
The DNA here is from genome assembly GCA_964599855.1 of uncultured Tissierella sp. Taxonomy (GTDB): domain Bacteria; phylum Bacillota; class Clostridia; order Tissierellales; family Tissierellaceae; genus Tissierella_A. The sequence continues at coordinate 7,241 of CAZRHX010000075.1, forward strand.
TGAATTTAATTGAAATTAAATTATAAAACAAATATCATAACTTAAAAATAAGATATTATAACTTTAGTGAGGTTTTTTTACTAAAAAAGATAAATAGTATTTAGTTGAAATTTTTTTATATTTAGTATAGAATACTACATATGGTATATGTAAAAATAAGGAGGAGATTATTTATGCCAGCCAAAACTAATACAGAGATAGGAACAATTAATATTGATGAAAGTGTTATAGCAACATTAGCAGGAGTATCTGCTATGGAGAGCTATGGTATAGTAGGTATGGCTTCTAAAAATGCTACAGATGGATTATTTGAACTCCTAAAGTGGGATTCCTTAACTAAAGGAATAAAGGTATATTCAAAAGATAATAAACTTACTATTGATTTACATGTAATTTTGCAATATGGTGTTAAAATCTCAGTAGTAGCAAAAAATATAATTGATAGGGTAAAATTTAATGTAG
>CAZRHX010000076.1:0-3653 GCA_964599855.1 uncultured Tissierella sp.
TCTTTGTAATCTAAAGATCTAATCTCTATGAGCTCTCTATTTTTTTCTTTAAGATCATCTATCAATTCTTTTCTCTGTTCTTCAAGTTCAGCTATCTTTTCCTTAGATTCATCCAGATCAAGACTTGTATTCATCTCATCAATTTCAAATAAAGTAGCATCTATATCCACCTTCTGAGAATTATTAGTCAAAAGACTTATACATAGACTCTGCAGCTCTTCTATTACCATATCCTTTAAAACCGTCAGAGCCTTTTCAGTATGGCTGGTAACCAATACATTTTTACCCTGACTCAAGAGATGTCCAATCAGATTGGCTATAGTATGAGTTTTTCCCGTACCAGGCGGACCTTGAACCAAGACCTCACCATAGTCTTCAAGATATTTAATTATCTTTAACTGCTCCTTATTTGCAGGCAGTGTAAGCAGAACATCCCTATCTATTCCATTTTCATTCCAATCATCAAGTTCTGAAGGCGTTTCCCTCTTATGATCAAAATCTCCAACCATTGTCTTAAAGAAATCAGGCGCTGCCTCATCTCCGTTTTCATCAATATAGTCTATTATATTGTCTATGAACATAGAATATCCTAGATTTCTTTTTCTAAGAAAGAGAGTAGGTTTGTAGCTGATAGTAGGTTTGTTGCTTTTCAATCTATAATCTTCTACATACTCTCCCTCCTCATCTATAACATAGATTAATCTCTTGAAAAAACCAATATTATTCTCCTGATCTGCTATATGATAGATATCTTCTGATTCCTTTATAAGCTCTGGAATCATCGTTTGATTTATAGAAGGAATAACCCTCAACATAGCAGTATATAATTCAGTCTTTAACTCTTCACATCTGACAATAAAAGAAGGCTTGTCTGCATCAAAATGGAGCTTTACTTTTTGAAATAAAACTGGATGGTCTATCTTTCTATCATCAGTATTCCAAACTATATTGCCGTCTCCCAGTATAAGCTCTACACTTTCAGGCTCTCTCTTTATATCTGAATACAATTTAAAAAGCTTATTATATAGTTCTAGTCCAGCCTTTTTAGGTCTTTGACTCTCTATCCACCTATCTCGCTCTTCTAGCCAAGTTTCAAAACTCTCCAACCTATTCTCATCATCTAGAAAGAACTCTTCCTCTTCTACTATCATCCCATCGTCATTTACAATCTCACCTACAATAACTTCCCTGTAAGTCACACTATCTATATTTAAACTTCTCCAATCCTCAACAATCCAAGGGATTATCGACCCATCTGGAGAAGGACATAAATCTAACTTTGGTCTTTCAATCTCCAATATCTCTGCCTTATTTAAATCCTTAGACTGGAATATAGAGTAAAGTTCTTTTATCTGCGGTAGGTCTAAAAGATTATAACTCCAAATCTGTCTATCTATCTCGGTTGTAATAGGATTTAATAATTCATTATAATTTTTAAGAAAACTAAATACATCTTTAATCTTTGTCATTATTATATTCTCCAATCAATATTTACCTTTTATCTTTTCAAATCTTTTAAATAAATCTATATATTAAAATAAGTACTTCCTAGCTTAAGAAAGATTCATTAGGCTTGGGCTTTTAATATCTTTTCCATATTTCCAGCTGTCATAGGCTTATAATAATAATAGCCTTGTACCGCATCACATTTTTTCTCTTTTAGAAACTCTAACTGTGCTTTGGTTTCTACTCCCTCTACCAAGATATTAAGGTCCAAACTCTTTGCCAAATTAATGATTACCACAATAATAGCTTTATCTTTTTCATTGCTTTCTATACCCTTGATAAACTGTTTATCGATCTTGATTCGATCAATTGGAAGCAACTTCAATCTACTTAGAGAAGAATACTCTGTTCCAAAATCATCAATTGCAATGGAAACACCTATCTTCTTAAGCTTATTTAAAACATCTATCACATAATCCGTTTCATTAATAGCAATACTTTCTGTAATCTCTACTTCAATATATTTAGGATCCAATCCAGTTTCCTTGATAGTCTCTCCTATCTTTTCTGCTACATTAGACTTTATTATTTGTGAAGCTGATAGATTAACAGCCATATCTATAGGAGGCAAGCCCATATCCTGCCATTTTTTATTTTGTAAGCAAGAAGTTCTTAGAATCCACTTACTGATACCCTTTATGGCTCTATTTTTTTCTGCTAGAGGAATAAATATCTCAGGAGATATCATACCTCTAGTGGGATGCATCCATCGAATTAAAGCTTCCACCCCTGTTATCTTGTTTGTGAGAAGGTCTATTTGAGGTTGGTAATATGCAATCAGTTCATTTCTTTCCAAAGCTCGGCTGATGTCATTAGTTAACTCCATATTCATCTGCATCTCATCTTTCATTTGATCAGTGGATATTATATATTGATTTTTACCCTTATCCTTAGCCTTATACATGGCAATATCAGCATTCTTAAACAAAGCATCTGAACTCTCTCCATCCACTGGATACATCGCAATGCCTGCACTAGCTGTAATTGAAAAGTCTTGACCATACACTATGAATTTATCTAAGAAAACTTTCATTATCTTATCCGCCATGTCAGCGACTATATTATCATCTGTAATATTATTTATCATAATCATAAATTCATCCCCGCCAAATCTAGCCACAACATCGTTTTGACGGATCACACTAGCTAAACTTTTGGCAACTTGCTTTAGTAAAATATCTCCGCCCCTATGACCTATTGTGTCATTTATGGCTTTAAAGTTATCCAAATCTATAAACATTATAGATATCTTTTCTCCCGTTCGCTTAGATAAGTAAATCGCCTGATTAACTTTATCTGCAAATGAAAAACGATTAGGCAATCTTGTCAGTCCGTCATAATAAGCCATATACTTAGTCGCTTTATCTGACTTTATTGGCGTTAGTCCACTAGATAGAATATTTGCCATGATATTTAACAGCCTTATATTTTCTCCTGACCATCTCTTGGTCTCTAAGACCGAATCCATCCCTATTACACCATATACTTTACCAGCTCCCATTACAGGCACTGCCACTAAAGATTTTATCCCTTCATTAAAAAGTTTCTTTCTCTCTGCACTAGCTTCTTCAGCCATAGAATCTATATCTTCAATATATACTAAATTATTCTTATTGATTTGATCTATCCACCAAGGAAATGCATCTAAAGGTATTTCTCTTAAATTGGATACTGATTTATTTATTCCACTATTACACCACTCATTTGAATAGGTAAGAGTCTCATCATTATGATTTACGGTAAAAAGATAGGTCCTGTCTACATTAAAAAACCTACCTATCTTTTCCAATAGATAATTAGCCTTTTCATCAAAATTTTCTTGATCAATATTGAGAAATTCAAATAAGACATCTGAAACCATCTTTTGAAAGGCAGCTTGATATTTATTTTCTTTTATTTTAGCTATATAAACTCTATTTATATAAGAACTTAAAAAGAAGACAACTATAAATACTCCTATCCTTAGAATAAAGTCATATTTATCTACCAAGACATAAGACTCAGGTTTAAGTATCCAAATCAGTCTTTGAGTGGTAATTGCCACAATAGTTATTGAAATCAACAAGATACGCTTATTGAATACAATAGAGCTTATTATTATAATAATAGGATATACCCAAACACTTATTGCTGAATAATTTAAAAAT
>CAZRHX010000076.1:3663-7648 GCA_964599855.1 uncultured Tissierella sp.
TATTAAAATTACCAGAGTAAGTTTTTCTTTTAAATTCTTTCTTTTAATCTTTTGAATAAAGAATATACTAAGTCCTAAAATGAAAAATACTAAACCCTTAATAAGAGATCTTTTTAAGTCACCACTATTTCCCGAGTTACTTGAAAAATATTCAAAAATAAAATCTAAAACACCACCAATACAAATCCAAATTGAAAACATGGTGAATATTTCCTGTTGCTGATCTCCAGATATAATTACCTCTTCTTTTTCAACATTTTTTATGTTTAATACATTATAATATCTCACTGAGTGATACATGCCCCATAGTGGAAGTAAAGTAATCAACGGACCTACTTGTGGCAAGGGATTGGTCAAAAGTGAGTTTATAACTACATCTGTTAAACTCGCAAATACTCCAGTAAATACTATGGATGAAAATATAAGCTTAGCCTGCCTAAACTTTACTTCTTCCCTTATTGTCTTTCCCCATCTGTAAACGATAAATAAGCTTAAAATCATATATAAGGAATAATACAAATAATAGAAATAATCCCATCCATTGTTTACAGCTACATTAGTCCATCCATAATCAATTTTAACAAGATTATATTGAATCATTGCCATCTTATTAGAAAAAGCAAATACATACATATTTATAAATGCGGGAATATATATGAAAAACCAATACTTATCCAACTTACTATCCTCTTTTTGATTGGCAATTAATAATAAGAAATGCAGCATAATACTAAATATAGAAGTCCAGCCAAGAGCACAAAAACGCCTCCAAAATAAAGCACTCTCCAAGTCTGTTGATGAATTTGCCATGGCAAAGCCAAAAGACCATACACTCAGTGCCAGACAAATCAGTAAAAAAAGTCTATTTATATTTGATTTTACATTTAACTTGATTATGTAGAAGCCCCAGAAAAGAGGAAGCAAAGCTCCTAGAAAAAACAACAATGAAAATATTGAAGATATATATTCCATGATATTCCCCTCCATTCTAAAATAAGTCTATAATATTATACTACTACATAAATCATTAATATAATAGTAAATAATCTAAATATACACAATCTTTCTGCATAAATATACCAAGCTTTAGAATCTTAGAAGAAAATTTATCCTTTAAAGCTAAAAGGTGGACTAAATCATTAGATAATTTAGTCCACCTTTTATATACAGATCTATATTAAATTACAGCCAAGAGTATTCTCCATCTCCTTTAGAGCAAAATCATGAGCATCCCTATCGAAAGATGCCACACCATCCTTATAGACATTTACCTGGTAGGAGATATTTCTAGCATCAGCAGAAGTATAGAGCACACAGATATTTGTACAAACTCCCACAAGAGATATCTCATCTATCCCTTTCTCCCTCAAATATAGGTCCAAATCCGTTCCGTAAAAGGCACTATACCTTCTCTTGAAAATTATCTTATCACTATCTAGCACATCTAAGTCCTCTATTATACTGCTCCCCTCACTATCCTTTACACAATGAGCAGGAAACATATCGAACTCCTTATCATCCCTTTCATGATTATCGCAGATATATATAATAGGATAAGCTAAAGCTCTATATTCCTCTATCTTTTTCCTTACAAATGGAACTATCTCTCTTCCATCTCTCCCAGTTTCAAGAGCTCCACCTTCCTCTATAAAATCCTTTAACATATCTATTACAAGCAATGCTTTCAAAAATACCCCTCCTATTAAATTTATTTATTCTATCCCTTAATCATCATATCTATATACAAGCTTACCTTTTTCATTATATAGTTCAGCAGGATCACTCTTGCTATTGTTCCAAGTTCCCCTGCCAGCTAACCAATGAAAATCTACATCTGAATTTCTTTCTGAATCACCAATCTTAAGACTAGTATTTGCCTTTAAAATAAAGTCTGGAAATATAAATACTTGCTTTCCTAAAACAGATACTATCTTCCAGTCTGTAAGGTCAACAGCTTTATCACTTAAGTTTTTTATGACAATATACTCTTCTATCTTATCAAGATCACTGATTGCAACTCTGTTTTTAAGTTTAGCCTCTTCTTTCTTATCCGCTTTACTTATACCCAATTCTTTATTTACCTGATCTGGATCTACATTGTCAAACTCATCATTTATTCTATTGCCTTTTAGTGTATATGTATAGCTATAATGGTTTGGTATCTGTGTGTCAGTATTGGGATAGGTAATAATAGCAGTAAAATCACTACAACCGCCTGCATCTCTGATTACCCTTTCCATATAGGCTTGATCACCATGTCTATTTAAAGTACTATTCTGTGGCGTTATATTATAGGCATTTGAAACTCCTCCCAGAGAATCAGCTATAACATGGCCTTGATCAAAGTTTGGTTTTTCAGTGCCCGGTACCCTTGCCTCATCCCAATAATATCTTCCATTGGAAAGTACTGGCTCTTTGTCATCATCCTGCAAAATAATTTCCTTAGCAGTCACCTTGACCAATTGGCCATGACTGTTTGTAAAGGCATAATATTCCCTATCACCAAAGCCAATATCCACCACTACGTCAGCTTCCCTATGGCCAGACCTGTCTCCTCCATCTACCTCTATCATCCTATATCCTTCAAAAGAGTCTGTGTCCATTATAATAAAGTCACTACAAGCACTAAGGGCCAAACAAATTATCAAGACAAAAGTCAGCAATAAGCTTTTCTTCTTGCCTATCTCTTTAAATAAATCTCTCACATCTCGCATCTTGCAATTCTCCTTACTATTTTAAAATTATGAATTAAATCCTATAAATTATCTTTTAAAAGTCTGTATATGTCCAATTTTTCTTCACTTGTTTTATTGTTACCATTAGGAAAATAGTTACAATAAAAGTCTGTATCAAGACCTTCTAGTACCTTCCCATTATAGCCGATCTTAAGCTCTATACCTGTTGCTCTTTTAAAGTGCTTCATAACCACACTATGGATAATACATACATTCTTTGGCTTGTACTTCTTTATCCTAGCTATCATGAGTTCAGCATCTTCAAGAGAAGCTTTTACCTTATTGGAGTCAGTTTCTTCTATCCTAGGCAAGAGGTCTATAACACCATAATTTTTTCTTTTATAATTATAATTATTTCCTCCAAAGACCAACTCATCTGCTCTCAGTTTATCTAAATTCTCTGTGATTAATCCACTCAGATACATTTGCTTGAAAAACAAGGACTGTTTCCCTGAAAAGTAATGACCATTGTTGTTTGACTGGACTGAAGGGTTTAAGGCTATAAATAAGATATCTAAGTTTTCCCTTAAAAAGATAGCGTCTTTATTGATTAATTCCATTGAAAGACCTCCTTGGATTTTTCATCTGCTAGAAGGATAGCATTTTTCTTTATCTAAAAAAAATCATTTAGCACTTCATTTATAATTTCTTTTTCAATGAAGAACTTCATCTCTCCCCACTTTACCTCTATCCTATCAATATTATATTTATAGTAAACTTGAATATGTTTGCTAACAATTAACTTCATTTGTTTTCTTCAATCTCTTCCATAGTTCGCTTTGTTCTGACGCTGGTAGTGAACTCTGATATACCCTCTTCATCTAGTGCATAGTCATCTCTTTCTTTTATAAGCAGCCAAGCATTACCTTTATCATCCCACTTTGCCTTCCACTTAATCAAAACCCAGTTTCCCTTCAAGCGGCTTCCCTTAAGAGTAAACTTCAGTTCACCCTTAGCAAGTGCTTCCTCCGGCTCCATTAAAGGTTCCCAAGTTCCCTCATCCCAAAGCATAACAGTTCCTCCGCCATACTGACCCTTTGGAATAGTTCCTTCAAAATTTCTATAATCTAAAGGATGGTCTTCAACCTTCATAGCAAGCCTTCTGTCCTTGGGATTGTATGAAGGTCCCTTAGGAACTGCCCAGCTAAGCAGAACACCATTTAACTCCAGCCTGAAATCATAGTGGGCTGAACTTGCAATATGATGCTGAACTACAAATCTTAAGCTTGAACCCTGTTTAGAAAGCTTTC
>CAZRHX010000077.1:0-1347 GCA_964599855.1 uncultured Tissierella sp.
ACCTAATTTTTGTGCTTCAGCTATAGAATGTAAGGCTAAGGTTGTTTTACCAGATGATTCTGGACCATAAATTTCTATTATACGACCACGAGGTATTCCTCCAATCCCCAATGCAATATCTAAGTTTAATGAACCAGTAGGGATAATATCTAAATTCATTTTTATATTATCACCTAAACGCATTATAGATCCTTTTCCAAATTGCTTTTCAATTTGATTTAATGCAACATCTAAAGCTTTTCTTTTTTCAATATTTTCAGTCATTTTTCTCCAGTATAAACTGGAATCACCCCTTTCATCTCAGAACGTTAGTTCTTGTTTTATTCTATATTAATTTTGAATATAAGTCAATAATTATTTGATTAAGTTTATAAGTTCATTTAAAGCTTTATTTGTAGTTTTTTCTTGGATTGAGTTTCTGTTGCCATTAAATTTAAACTTAAATACTTTTTCGAATTTCTTACTCACTATACAAATATATACTAATCCTATAGGTTTTTCTTTACTAGCTCCACTAGGGCCTGCTAGTCCAGTAGTCGATAAAGCTATATCTACTTTAGATTTGTTAAATAATCCTTTTGCCATTTCATATGCAACTTCTTCACTTACTGGTCCATATTTTTCTAAAGTTTCTCTTTTCACTCCTAATTCATCTATCTTTGAAATATTACTATAGCTTATAATACCTCTATTAAATACATTAGAGGCACCTTCAACTTTTGTTAATTTACTAGATATCATTCCTCCGGTTATAGATTCACAGACTGCTAAAGTAATATTTTTTTTATTTAATAAATTAATTACTATCTCTTCTAGGTTAAAATGATCATATGGATAAATATAACCATTAAATTCTTTTTTTATTATAGATACTATGTTTATTACTTCATTTTCAATTATTTTTTTATCTTTACCTTTTGAAACAATTGAAATCTCAACAATTTCCTGCTTAGCAAAAGTTAGAATAGAGGTATTTTTGCTATTTAAGTTTAGATTATCTAATCTACACTCTAAAGAAGATTCTCCTATCCCAATTATATTTATAGATTGAGTGATTATATTAAAATCTTCCTTTATTAAATTTTTTACATTCTTTTCAAACATAAATTCCATCTCCATAGGAGGTCCTGGTAACATTATTATTTTAGTAAAATTTTTTTCAATATATATACCTGGAGCCGTTCCCAATTCATTTTTTATAAAATTAGATCCTTTAGGCTTTAATGCTTGTTTTTTATTACTATCTGTCATCATCGAATTAGAGTTTTTAAAGATCTTCATAATGTTATCTTCCATAGACTTATCTAACTCAATCACAAATTTCTGTACTGTTTTTGGTAACATTCT
>CAZRHX010000077.1:1357-6091 GCA_964599855.1 uncultured Tissierella sp.
CAAGCCTAAAGCTTTAGATATTATTTCTTTAGTCACATCATCTTTTGTAGGACCTAATCCACCTGTAGTAATAATTAAATCAGCTCTATCTATTGCTGTTTTAATTACTGATTCTAATCTATTTTTGTCATCATCTACAGAAGTATGAAAATGTACTTCTATACCTAATTCTGTAAGATTTTGAGATAAAAACAAAGAATTAGTATTTAAAATATTTCCCATTACAATTTCTGTACCTATGGTTATAATCTCTGCAATCATTATTTCATCTCCTATTATTTATCACTTAAGTCTAATGTCTTTCTATTTTTATAAATATAATCATATCCAGATAATACTGTAAATATCAAAGACAAATATAGAAATATCTGATCCATTGGAATGCTGAATCTTTCAAAAAAAATATTATTAAACAAAAGTAAAATAATTGCTACAAGTTGAGTAATTGTTTTAAATTTACCCAATGAACTAGCAGCTATATTGACTCCTTCAGATGCAGCAATTATTCTAAAACCAGTTATAGTGAATTCTCTAGCAATAATTATTATAACTACCCATCCAGGAATTGCTCCAGCTTCTGAAAGTAAAATTAAAGCTGAAGATACTAAAAGTTTATCTGCCAATGGATCAATAAATTTTCCTAAATTAGTAACTTGGTTGTTTTTTCTTGCTAAATAACCGTCTAGAGAATCAGTTAAAGCAGCAATTACAAATATTAAACCTGCATATAAATTACTATTAGGTATATCCATGTAAAATACAATTACAAATATTGGAACTAAAAGTACACGACTAAATGTTATCTTATTTGGTAAATTCATTTTTTATCCCCTATCTTTTTTAATATTATTATATATCCATACTTTCCAAATCTTCTTTAATTATAAGTACCTTTCTAGGTTTACTACCTTCGTGTCCACCTATAATTCCCTGGGCTTCCATTTCATCTATTATCCTAGCAGCCCTGGCATAGCCTATTCTAAGTTTCCTTTGTAACATGGATATAGATGCTTGCCCATCCTCTAAAACTAGCTTTATAGCTTCAGGCAATAATTGATCACTATTTATAATACTAATATCTTTAGAGTTTGATATTATTTCTAAAACTTCTTTATTATAAGAGGATTCATGATTTTTGTTTAAGAAATTTACTATGTTTTCTACTTCTTTATCACTTATAAATGCTCCTTGAATCCTAACTGGCTTAGAAAAAAACGATGGAAAAAAAAGCACATCACCTTTTCCTAGTAATTTTTCTGCTCCGCCCATATCCAATATCGTTCTAGAGTCTATCTGGGATGATACAGCAAAGGAAATCCTAGAAGGTATATTCGCTTTGATAGTTCCTGTTATTACATCTACTGAGGGTCTTTGCGTAGCTACTATTAAATATATGCCTGCAGCTCTTGCCATTTGTGCTAATCTACAGATATAAGATTCCACTTCTTGTGCTGCTACCATCATTAAATCTGAAAGTTCATCTATTATAATTACTATGGATGGAAGTTTTTCTTCTTTTTTAGCATTAAGCTTTTCATTGTATGAATAAATATCTCTAACATTATTCTCTGCAAATTCTTTATATCTATTTTCCATTTCTTCTACTGCCCAATTTAGTGCAAAGGAAGCTTTTTTAGGATCTGTAACTACTGGAATTAGCAAATGAGGAATTTTATTATATATACTCAATTCTACAACTTTAGGATCAATTAATAATAGCTTTACATCCTTTGGAGAAGATTTATATAATATACTCATTATAATGCTATTTATACATACACTTTTACCAGAACCAGTTGCTCCTGCGATAAGTAAATGAGGCATTTTATCTATAGACGAAACTACAGATTTACCAAATACATCTTTGCCTAATGCCATAGGTATATCTGATCTTATTGTTTTATATTCCTCTGATAATAATATTTCTTTTAATAAAACATTATCTTTCACTTTATTTGGAACTTCTATTCCTACAGCAGATTTACCAGGAATAGGTGCTTCTATTCTTATATCTGGTGAAGCTAAGCTCAATGATATATTATCTGATAAAGAAACTATTTTACTAAGTTTTATACCAGGTGAAGGTGATAACTCATAACAGGTAATTGTAGGTCCTTTATTTATTTGAGTTATCTCACTTTTTATTCCAAAATTTCTCATCGTTTCTTCAATTATTTCTGCGTTTTTTAGTATTTCTTTTTTATCTTTAAATTCTTTTTTATTTAGAGATTTTAATAATTCTAATGGAGGTATTTCATAAAGAGTATTTTCATTTTTTTTAGAACTATTCTCAAATTCTAATTGTATATTATTTGAAGAACTAAATTTAGAATCTATTACCTTATTTTTATTTTCTGGTTTTTCATCTTCAATATAATTTAAAATCTTTACTTCTTTATCTATACTTTTATTATTTATCTTTCCATCTTCTTTAATATTCTTTTTTTTATTTAAATAATTTAATTTCTGCTTATTTTTCAAGGTTTTATTTTTCGATTTATTCTTAAATGTTTTATTAAATTCATAAAATAAATTGATAGATTTTTGATATAAATCTTTTAACTTTATATTAAAGAGTAGTAATAAGTTGACTGATGTAGCAAAAAATAATATTATAAAACCACCTATAAGTCCAAATAATTTATAGAAAAAATAACCTATAAAAGAGCCAATAAAACCTCCACCTTGATTAATTTTAGATAAATAAATCGCTGTTTTAATTCTATTAATAAATCCATTTACTGATATATTTTGACTATCTAATGCTACTAATAATATGATAAATAAAATTACTATAATAGATATTGTTTTTAATATATTTTTATCCAACTTATCTAATATAATAATAATTCCTAAACTAATTAATATAACCGGAATAATATATCCGCCAAATCCTGTCATTGAAAAGACTGTGTTGTTTATTAGAAAACCAATTAAGCCTACTCTTGAGGTAAAAAGGCTAATCATAAAAATTATACCTATGCCTATGAGAATAATACCAATTATATCCTTGTTATAATCGATTCTATTCTTTGTTTTGTTTTTTTTGTGAATTTTCTTTCTTTTGATTGACTTCAATATAAATATCTCCTTTAAGTTATGAATCTTTTTATAATTATATAAGATATTATATCATATCTAAAAATCTTTATCTATTTATATAAGTTTAAAGCTCTATATCAAATTATAATTTGATATAGAGCTTTAAACTTATTTGTTATTTTCTTGTCATTTATGATAAGATTTAATATGACAAGATTGCTTGTTTATCATATTCCAGTATGTCCAAATCCTCCATCAGATCTTTCAGTTTCTTCTAGGCTTTCAACTTCATCAAATTCTATTTTTTCATATTTAGAAAGTATCAACTGAGCAATTCTATCACCTTTATCTATAAAATAACTTTGAGTACTAATATTTACTAATATAATTTTTATTTCTCCTCTATAATCACTATCAATTGTTCCAATTCCATTAGCTAAACTTATCCCATGTTTTAATGCCAATCCACTTCTTCCTCTTATCTGCCCTTCATATCCTTCGGGTATTGATATAAACAATCCAGTAGGAATCAATACCCGATCGAATGGTTTAAGCTCAATAGAGGCATCAATATTGGCTTGTAAATCTATTCCAGATGATCCTAATGTTTTGTATGAGGGGGTTTTAAATGCACTTTTATTTATAATTTGAACTTTCATCTAATCACTCCTAACTAACTTATATAAGAATTAAAAATTTCTATAAATTAAAACATGAACCTAAAAAGGTCCATGTAAAATTAATTTTCTTTTTTTTCGTCTTCAAGTAAAACTTTTCTAGAAAGATTTACTCTACCTTGATTATCAATTTCTATTACTTTTACTAATAATTCATCTCCAATTTTCAATACATCTTCTACTTTATTTATTCTTTCTTTTGAAATTTGAGAAATGTGAAGTAGTCCTTCTTTACCGTTTAAAACATCTAAAAAGGCTCCAAAATTGGTGATCTTTGTAACTTTTCCTAGATAAAGTTCCCCCGATTCAATATCTTTAACTATATTTTCTATTATTTTTATAGCTTCATTTCCACTGTTAGCATTTTCAGCTGCAATAGATATTTTACCATCATCGTTTATATCTATCTTAACACCTGTTTCATCTATAATCTTATTTATTACTTTTCCACCTGGTCCGATAACGGATCTTATCTTATCTGGGTCTATTTGCATAGTAAATATTTTTGGTGCATATTCAGATAATTCTTTTCTAGCTGTAGAAATTGTTTCATCCATTCTGTCTAAGATAAACATCCTTGCTGTGTTTGCTTTTTCAAGTGCTAATTCTAGTATTTGTCTATCTATGCCAGAAATCTTTATGTCCATTTGTATAGCTGTTATACCTTTTCTTGTTCCAGCTACCTTGAAATCCATGTCACCAAGGTGATCTTCCATCCCCTGTATATCAGTTAGAATTGCAACTTTATCATCCTCTTTTATAAGGCCCATTGCAATTCCAGCTACAGAATCTTTAAGCGGTACACCTGCATCTAATAAAGATAAAGTACTACCACATACACTGGCCTGTGAAGATGAACCATTTGAGCTCAAAACTTCTGATACCAATCTTATAGTATACGGAAAATCATCTATAGATGGTATAACAGGAAGTAATGCTTTTTCTGCTAATGCACCATGACCAATTTCTCTACGACCAGGACCTCTCATAGGTCTTGTATCTCCTACTGAATATG
>CAZRHX010000077.1:6101-7384 GCA_964599855.1 uncultured Tissierella sp.
GGAGGGAAATTATAATGATGCATATATCTTTTAGATTCTTCAACTCCTAAACCATCTATAATTTGAATATCTGAAGTAGTTCCTAAAGTGGCTACAGTTAAAACTTGAGTTTGCCCTCTAGTAAATAATCCTGATCCATGAGTTCTAGGGATAAGACCTACTTCACTTGTAATTTTTCTTACTTCTCCTAAATCTCTATTATCTGGTCTTCTATTTTCCTCTAATATCAGTCTTCTTACTTCTTCTTTAGTTAAATCATCTATTACTTTTAGTATGCTTTTCTTGTCTTCTGGATAATCTTTTAAAAACATTTCTAATATTTCTTCTTTTACTTTGTCAATATTCTCTTGTCTTTCTTGTTTTTCTACAGTATTTATAGCATCAATTAATTTATCTTTACTGTAAGATATTATCTTTTTCTCTAATTCTTCTTCTGGTTTAGATACTGTGAAATCTCTTTTTTCTTTTCCTACTTCTAAGCTTATTTCTTTTATAAACTTACATATTTTACTAATTTCTTCATGAGCAAATAGAATACCATCTAATATGATTTTTTCACTTACTTCATTTGATCCAGCTTCTACCATCATAATAGCTTCTTCTGTACCAGATACTATTAAATGAAGCTCAGATCTATCTCTTTGTTCCATATTCGGATTTATAATAAACTCCCCATCAATTAGACCAACTAATACAGCTGCTGTAGGTCCATCAAATGGTATGTCTGAAATAGAAAGAGCTATTGACGAACCTATCATTGCTATGATTTCTGGCGAATCCTCTTGATCTACTGATAACACTGTTGTTATTACTTGTACATCATTTCTAAATCCTTCAGGAAATAAAGGTCTAAGTGGTCTATCTATTAGTCTTGAAGTTAAAACTGCTTTTTCACTAGGTCTTGCTTCTCTTTTTATAAATCCACCTGGAATCTTACCTACAGAATACATTTTTTCTTCATAATCTACACTTAATGGGAAAAAATCTATTCCTTCTCTAGGTTGCTTTGAAGAAGTAGCTGCTGCTAATACTACAGTATCTCCATATTGAATTAAACATGATCCACCAGCTTGTTCTGCAATTTTTCCTATGCTTATTTTTAAGTCTTTATCTGCCAATTTATAATTAAATATTTTCTCCATAAAATACCTACCTTTTCTTTTGTATTTCATTTTTAATTTTAATATTAAATAATATTAAAATTAAAGAGCGGGATTATCCCACTCTCTTATTAACCTCTTATGTGTAATCTTTCAATTAAAGAACGATATCTTTCAATATCA
>CAZRHX010000078.1:0-7356 GCA_964599855.1 uncultured Tissierella sp.
TTATTAGAGGTAACTTTCAGAGCTTGTGTCACATATGTTTGTATTCTCTACAAAACAAAATAAACCCAAACAATATCCCTATGATTAGGGTAACAAAGATAGCAGTAAAAATCATATCTACTGTTTGATATAAAGCTTCAAAAATTTCTACCTTAAAACTCCTAAATGTCTCTTAGTATAGGATTTTTCAAAATTTGAAAGACCTATAAAATATAATAATTCTTTTGCTTTTTTATTGCCTTTTCTTGGTTTTGTAGGTAAAAGGACATTGTCTATTACATTTAAATTACCTAATAAGTTAAAACTTTGAAAAATCATAGAAGTATCTTTGACTAACTTATGTTTTGTTGTTTTGTTAAGTTCTTTACTCATTAAATATATCTTTCCATGATCAAGTTCAATGAATCCATTCATAAGTATTAATATCGTTGATTTACCACTACCGGTTTCTCCGACTAGCCCATAAATTTCTTTTTTATAAATAGACAAGCTAATACCGTTTATGACTCTAGCTTCTTCGTCATTTATGAGAAAGTCCTTTGTCACATTCTCAAGTCTATCATATATCCTCCTAAAACTTCAAAATCATATAAAAATTATCTTTTTTCTATAATGAGACCACTTCTATAGGCCCTAACTAACTCTTCTAAATTATCAATCTCAACTTTCAATTTCTTACCAGTATCTGTATCTTTTACAAATTTCCTCTTCGATACCTGCTCTACTAAAATAGTATGAGAACGAATATCTTGACCATTTAAAATTGCTTTTTTCATAGATCCAAATGGTTCATGTGCTGCCAATATAATACCATAGGAATTATAAATTAAGGTATATCCAGCAATTCCAGTTATCTTTTGGTATGCCTTTGAAAAACCTCCGTCAATCATCAGTAATTTACCATTACATTTTATTGGTGACTCACCTTTTTTTACTTTTACTGGCATATGACCATTGACAATATGTCCTTCATTTTCATCCAATCCAAATTCACTTAATATACTATTGACAACTTTCTCAGACTCTACAAAGTCATAATATGGATTTTTATTTTCTTTTTTTACATCTTCATCATCTATGAAATATCTCTCGAAGGTAGTCATTTTATCTTTCCCATATACTGGTGAGTTTTCACTTGTCCAAATGAACCACAATATTGCCATTCCATCCTTTTTTTCTTGCTTATTATGTGAATAATATCCTTTTATTGCATACTTTTCAAGAATGTCATACAGATTCTTACCACTATACTCTTTACCCAAAATCTTTACTTTTTTAAAGCTTCCATCCTTATTCATTGGAATACATCCATGAAATAATAAGTTACCATTATGTCTCTTATACAAATCTCCTTTTGTATATAAAAAGTGTACATGTCTTTGTAATTTTTCACATTGTTTAAAAGCGTTTTCCAGTTGTTCAATCAAGAGTTTTTCATCTTCATTTAGTGCATAAGGGTTTTTACTGTCAATAGTCGGGAACCTATTATCTTTTAGCGGATATTTTTTTCCACCTATCAATATTTCACCCTTTTTCAAGTCCATCTTATCTAATAATTTGCGGTCCTCCATATCAAACTCCGGATACTCATCTATCAACTGTCCTTCTAGTTTAAATTGAATAATAGCAATAGCTTTATGGACTTTTTCAACCAAAGATGTATCCTGCTCTTTATAGTCTGAATCTTTAAAATCTATTTTAAAACATTCACAAGGATCATCTTGATAGGTCTTCATTGCAAATGATACCAAAGGTACTAAGTTAATTCCATAAGCCTCTTCAATAATGCTAAGATTTCCATATTTAGCAGATATACGAATTGTATTTGCAATACATGCTGTATTTCCAGCTGCAGCTCCCATCCACAAAGCATCATGATTGCCCCATTGAATATCAACTGAGTGATGATCCATCAATGTATCCATTACAAGATGTGGATATGCTCCACGATCGTATATATCTCCAATTATATGTAGATGATCTACTGTCAATCTATGAATAAGATTACACAATTCTATAATCAGTTCATCTGCTCTTTCAGATCGTATAACCTCTTTTATAATTGAATCATAATAGGCCTTCTGGTTGGCCTCTTTAGGCTGCCCAGTCATTAACTCTTCCATAATATATGAAAATGCTGGAGGTAATGCTTTACGAACCTTAGATCTGGTATACTTTGATGAAACATTCTTACACAAAATAACAAGCCTATAGATTGTAATACGCCTCCAATCTTCTTTTTCCTCATCACTTAATCCATCAACACTATTATCTTGCTTTAATTTGAATTCTGGATAGTAGATAAGCATGGCCAATTCCTTTTTCTCTCTCATACTCAGCTCATAAGAAAACTCTTCTTCTATTCTACGTTTAATAGCTCCAGAACAATTTCTTAGAACATGTTGAAACTGTTCGTTTTCACCATGAATATCAGTAATAAAATGTTCTGTTCCTTTTGGTAAATGAAGAATTGCCTGTAAATTAATAATTTCAGTTGTTGCAGAAGATATATCAGGATATGATTTTGCTAGGAGTTCTAAATATTTTTTCTGCATATTACATCTACCTCTCTTTTTTTGTTATATGAGCTCATATTTAAATTTATATTGCCATATGGATTTCTCTATTTGAAACTTATCTATATACCGTTATTATATACTTATATTTTACCACTTTAACATATATACATCAACACTTATGAAAACTGATAAGGGGGTTTTTAAAATCTATAAACTAAGAAGTTTTTAGACCTAAAAAACTTGAATAAGATAGTTTTTATACTATAGTTCTTATTCAAGTTCTATTAATTGTTTTTATTCTTTTCTTAAAATATATTTTATGCATTAAAATCTAAAACCATAGATCTAACTCTCGACTTGCACTCTCTAATGAATCTGAACCATGAATTATATTTGCATCAATGGAACTAGCAAAGTCACCTCTTATAGTTCCGACTGCTGCTAGCTTTGGATCTTTATTTCCTATCATAAGACGCATTACTGCCACAGCTGAGTCTCCTTCTACCTCCATAGCCATAACTGGTCCACTCAATATATATTCAGTCAATTCATCATAGAATGGCTTGCCTATATGTTCCTCATAGTGCTCTTCAACTAAGTCTCTATTTGGTTCAAACAATTTAACCTGTATTATTTTAAATCCTTTTTTTTCTATTCTACTTATAATTTCCCCCATGATTCCTCTTTTTACTCCGTCAGGCTTAATCATTATAAATGTTCTTTCCACTCTACCGCCTCCTATACTATCTTTATACCCACTTTTACATTTATATACATATATAAAAAATATATATTATTTATATATGTATATTTTTTTGAAAATAAAAACCCTTGAGTTTTCTCAAAGGTTTCTATCAACATTAATAATTTAATTTATTTCAACTCTGACAACATATAATTTAGCTTTTTTATAGTTATTAATTCTTCATTGACAGTTGTTTTAAGAGTAAATTTCTGATTATCTAAAGCTTGATTTAATGTCCTTAATTCCTCTGTTAAGTTGCTTTCAGACTGTTTTTGTTTTTCAATCAGACTATTAATCGTTTTGTACAAATCCTCATGACCTACAATTCTACCAGCGCCCCACAGAAGCCTTTCATCAGCTTGTTTTAAAACATAGTCTGTAAAGTAATTATAAACATCTTGATCAAAATAATAAGCATACCAATTATTGTCAATAAGCCATAGATACTCATCTAAAGCTAAACCAATCTCACCTTCTTTTAATGCATCAATAGCTAAATTTAAATTCTCTATATTATTTTGTGCATGTTCATGAGGGAAAATTTGAACATCTTCCCATGTAAGCTTAACTAAGTCATCTTGTGCGACCTTAAATACCTCTAAAAGTTTTTGGTTTAGCTGCCTACTTTCGTCGTATAATTTTTTAGCAGCCTGGGCATCAGCTTTATTAATAGCATTTCTATAGTCTTCATTTATTTGACTAACTTCATCATTTACCTTTTGAGCCGAAATAATAGCTTTATCAATTTCAGATATAAGCTCATCTGAGTTTATATTAGCATTTTTAAAAATATCTCCATTAATCTTATCTCTTAATTCTTCTAACCTTAGAGTAAAATCTAGTGGTGTAACAGCTGTTCTATCAAAATGTATAGTTAAAAGACCATATAAATTCTGATGAAATAACAATGCTTTTTCATTATAGGTATCTTCATTATCGAACTGAGAATGATAATGTGTTCTCATAAACTCACTATCCTGAAAATCATTTCTAAGCGCTGGAACTCCTGCAGTAGAAAACGAGAAGTCATCTGACCATGTTCTAAGAGGGGAGACAACTGATATTCCATCTTTATAAACACCCTCTACACTTGGCACACTTTTTGAAAACTTTTCAAGATAATCATGAAGTTCATAAATTGATCGAATTTCATCAGCTGAGGTATGTTCAAAAGCTGGAAGCTCAAAATTTATATTAGCAACTGCTTTTCCTACCCATTCAGGATGAACTCTGTGAATTTGATTATATGCACCTGTTGACCAATCGTAACGAGTATTTGATGTTCCCCATTCCTCTGCAGCAAGCGCATTAAATATAATAGTTTTTTCTGGTTTATAATCACTATCTATAAGTCCTTTTGCCACACCTAACATCAATCCAATAGCTACATTATCATCTTGAAATCCTGTAAAATAAGAATCATAATGTGCAGATAAGATAATATAAGAATCTGGATCTTTTCCTATTATTTTTCCATAATAATTATAAGTCTTTCCATTTAGTTCAACAGTGGACTGAGCATCGAAATTAACTTTAATTGATGAATCATTACTTGCAATAATGCTTTCCTTAAGTGCTTGTGCGTCTGTTTGAGACATTGAAAAAGCAGCAGCATCAGCAGGACCACAAATATCTTGAGTATTTAAGGCTGTTGGATCAATTTCTGCATATCCACCTTCTTGTACTACAATAATTGCAGCTGCACCTTTTAAATAAGCTTGATAAGCTGGGTAGTTAACCCACCACTCTTCACTTTGATTTATATCAACTAATACAAGCTTATCCTTTACATCAAGGTTTTCAAGATCATCTTTTGTACCTTTAGACGCGTAAATAATTTCAAATTCTTTAAGACCATCTGTATCGAAATTAGTCTGATATCCCCCTAAAACTGCTTCATATTGATCCCCATTCCTATCTTTAAAAAACATATCTGCCTTTTTAAATTCCCAGGTATCTACAGTAATTTCATCTTGTGTTACTTCTTCTAACCCAATATTTTTCATTTCTTCAAAAATCCTATTACCAGTTTCTATTTCTGCTTGCGATCCCGATGTACGATATCCTAATTTTTCATTACTCTTAAATTCTTCTAATGACTTAGCAAAGTTAAAACTATAATCCACATCAACTTTTGATAGATAATCACTTTTTACAATCTCAGTAGTTGGAGAATCGGTATTATCTTCATTACATCCAACTAAGAGTAGAGTTCCTAATAACAAAACAATTAAAAAACTAATACTTCTTTTCATTTATCAACATCCTTTCATATTATACTCAAATACTATTAAACAATATTTCTTTTAATTTAGCAAGCTTTTTTTATTGTTTAAATATAGATAAAATAAGATTATATTCTGCTTACAATATAAATAACTCCTCAGCCTTTAAGGATGAGGAGTTGTTTTATGATCATAAAATAACTATTTTTTCTTACTTTTAAAAATAGTTATTAAACTAAATTTTTCTTCCAACTTTATCAAGCAAAATTTTCTCACCTTCAACTAAAGATTCCAAAGGGGTCCCTGGAGCGTATTCAAGAATAAATTCAGACTCTTTGGGAATAAGTTTCATGGCTTCAAACACCTCATCCCATTTTACTGTGCCTCCATATATGGGAAGATGCTGATCTTCTTTTCCATTATTATCATGGATATGGAGACCGCAGATTCTTGGTGCAAGAACTCTTATAAGTTTTGCTACATCCCAGCCATTGATATTGGCATGACCTATATCAATTAAATAACGAACATTTTCATCTACCCCATCTAAGGCATGAATATATTCATCAAAAGTATAGATTGATTGACCATTGTAACCCACATTTTCAAAGGCTAAACAGATACCAAGTGGCTTTGCAATTTTTACCAATTCATCTGTAATATCTCTGGTACGATCACGAGCTTCCACTTTATCAAATGCTTTCGAGCCTGAAAATCCAGGATGCAAAACCATCTGTTTGGCGCCAATTTTATGTGAAAAATGCAAGGCTTTTATATGAAGATCCAAAGCTGCTTGTCTTAGCTCTTTAATCTGACTAGTTAAGTTAATGTCCCAGGCTGGAGGATGAACTGAATATTTTACTGGTAATTTTTTCAGTTCTAGTGCCAATTCATTCCAATTATCTTTTTCAGTATCCCAAGCTGTAGAATCCATCATCAATTCAATTCGCTCTGCGCCAAGATCAATTAATTTTTCCATGTTTTCAAGAACTGGATTACCTAAACTGATTAGTTCTGAATAGCAAATTTTCATAATAGCCTCCTTATATCATTACTATTTTTTCTTTAATAACTTCTATCTTAATATTTTCGCCTTGCTTTAGATTGACTGTATTTGCTTCCTCAAAGAAAACTTCTTGTCCATGCATTTTGGCAAGAATATGACAGTAGCCTCCTAGAAAAGAACATAATACAACTTCTGCAGGTACTCCTTCATCATCTTTTGATATTGATAAATCTTCTGGACGAATAAAAACCGAGATAGTAGAATCAACTTCCGGCTCCATGGTGCCCGTATAAGGTATTTTATCAAAGCCAAGATCCACCATTTTTTTATCAGCTTCCATATAAAGTTTTCCCTCTATTCTATTGATCTTACCAATAAATTGAGCAATAAAATCAGTTTTAGGTGATGAATAGATGGCTTCAGGAGTATCAATCTGTTCAATAACTCCTTTATTCATGATTGCAATTCTATCTGCAATAGCCATGGCTTCAGCTTGATCATGTGTAACATAAATTGTTGTAATACCAAGACGACGAAGCATAAGTGCAAGCTCTACACGTAGATGTTCTTTAAGCTGTTAAAGGCTCATCCATAAGAAGAACCGTTGGTTGAATTGCTAGTACTCGAGCGATTGCCACTCTTTGTTGCTGGCCACCTGAAAGCTGTCCAGGTTTTTTATCTGCAAGCTCTTCTAAATCGAAAAGTTCTAATAAATGATCTAAACGATCCTTCATCTCTTTTTTAGGTAACTTTCGTAACTTTATACCAAATTTTATATTTTCCTCTACAGTCATCGTAGGAAATAGAGCATAGTTTTGAAATACAAAACCTATATCTCTTTGCTCAACCGGTACATTTGAA
>CAZRHX010000079.1:0-1998 GCA_964599855.1 uncultured Tissierella sp.
TATCGATTTTGTTTTAAAAATCTATCTTATAAGTATTGAACTCTTCTCTTCTTAGAATGCTGTCCAACCACCATCTACTGTTATTGTAGTTCCATTGATAAAGTTTGCATCTTCTGATGCTAGAAAAACATATACTTTAGCAAGTTCTTCTGGCGAAGTTGCAAGTGGAAAACTCTCAAATCCCTTCATCAGTTTACCTAATGTTTCCATATCTGGATCTTTTACTGTCTTTCCAATTTCTGTTTCAACACTACCTGGTGCGATAGCTACACATCTAATACCTTCTTGGGCATAAGCATATCCTATATGTTTTGTCATACCAACAACAGCATGTTTTGTAGCAACATAAGCTAATCCGCCTCTCATACCACGAATACCACCTACAGAGGCTGTATTTAAAATCACTCCTGATTTTTGATCAAGCATTAATGGCAATACTTTTCTTGTAGCTCTCATTACAGAATCTACATTAACTTCAAACATTTTTTCCCATATTTCATCAGTAATTGATATTGGAGATTTATAAGAATCTAAAATCCGAGCATTGTTGACTAATACATCTACTTTACCATATTTATTTACAGTTTCATCTACAATATTATCAATATCTTCTTGTAGAGATACATCTGCAGCAACTGCATATATTTCTCCTGGTAAATCTTTGCTTTTTTCTACAAGATTTTCCAATTTTTCTAGTCTTCTCGCTCCAACAACTACTTTTGCACCTTCTTTGGCAAATGCTAAAGCAACCTCAAGCCCGATTCCTGAACTAGCTCCCGTTACAATACATATTTTGTCTTTTAATTTCATATAATCACTCCTACTTAATATTTGTATTCACAAACTATTAAGTATTTACCCTCTTTTTTTCTTTTTACACTATTGATAGACTGTAACAGATGGGAACTATTTGAAAATTCCAAATGGTTTCCCGATTGGTAGAAATACTTTTCCAAAGTGATCATTTAATACTGAAGCTCCTGAAGCATAAAAAGATAGTAATGCAATTATAAGTTCAGAATAAGCTGCAAGCATATGTGGAAATTCACCCATCATTCCAAATGAATCCAAAGTAAGCCCCAAAAATAAAAAATCTATAAATAAAAATATGAAAAATAGCACCTTATTTGTTTCCATAGCTCCTATGGTCATAAATACTGTAAATATAAGATATCCTAAGAATGCAAATCCTACCTGGCTCATATCTACATTTTCCGCTAAAACCTTACCAAATACACCCATATTCATCATCCAGGATACGCTAAGTGCTATCCAGAAAAATCCATAAGCTCCAAATGCTGTAGCTCCAAAAGTGTTTTCTCTCTTAGCATCTTCAACTGATGCATAAAGCTGTGCTAAACCTCCTAAAACCATTGCCCAAGGTATGACAATAGACAAACCACTAGTAATACCAAGTTTTTGTGAAGAAGCTACCAGAGTTACCATAGCTAGACCAAATAGTCCTATAGCTGAAGGGTCTGAATTTACAATCTTAATCTTTTTTACTTCATCCATATTAATTCCTCCTTAAAATATAATTCCATTCTATATGATATCATTTTCTACATATAATGCAAGACTATTGTTTTAAAGGGAATCTAAATGTTTTTTCTTATGGTTTTTTAAATAATTATTTCTAAAATATAAATACAAGCTCTAAATTTAATCTGAATTCTATATTATTCTATTCTTTATTATTAGGATTTTCTGGTTTTAATATGTTTGGATAAAATCCCTTTTGTAGAAAATTATCACTATATTTTATTTCAATATAATCATAATCTTCTCGCATATCTTTTTCTACGGCTATTTTATAACCATCTACCTCATATAATTTATATTTATCATCTATTTCTTCTTCAAATTCCATTTGAAGTCCTGCGGTTCAACCAAAACCACTATAGAATAATTTTATATATTTATTTTTTAAGTTTTTCTCTTCTAGTTTTTCTTTTGCTAATTTATTTATAACTAATTTCATTTAAGACCCTCCTCTTA
>CAZRHX010000079.1:2008-7350 GCA_964599855.1 uncultured Tissierella sp.
TTATCTTTAGATTATATTATTCAATGAATAAGATAATCTGTCTGAAGTAAAATTCTTATATATTTAGAGCTCATATTTAATGGTCAGAATAAAGCAATTTTTTATTATAATATTTCGAATTTCTTTTTAATTGATCCATTAAATAATCAGTACCTAGTTCTTCTAATAAAGTTTGCTTTTCAGAGAACATATTAGTTCCTAGGCCTAATCTTTCGCCTTCAATTTTAACTCCCATGGCTCCTAAAGTTGTAGGATACCAATCCATACTATAAAAACTTCTAGATTTTAACTTTGAAGTCTTATATTCTGTTTGAGGATTAATAATAGCATTATAAGGTGCTCTTCTATAGCTTTCAGGTAGATCCTCAAAGTAATTAGGATCCATACTATTGTGATCTCCTGTAATAACAATAACAGTATTTTCATAGAACTCTTGCTCTTTTATCCATTCAATAAATTCGTTCACTTGTCTATCTGAGCAGTCAATTACATTTGAATATTGATCAGGATATTCGTCTTTACATAACTCACATTTATATCCTCCAACATGATGAGTATCACTTGTGAGCATAGTAAAATTAAATGGTTGATCAGCTTGAGCTAATTCTAGAAGCTCAACTTTAGCAAAAGAATAAACTTTCTGATCCTCATATCCCCACCAAACTTTATAGTCTTCAGCTATTAATCCATTATCTTGAGCATAATAATAATCATTGATTTTATAGTCTCCATGATATGTGAAGTAATCTGCCCTACCACCAAATTTAGCATCAGAACCTATTAAAAAGGTTTGATTATATCCTTCTTTTTTTAATATATCACCAATTGAAAAAGCTCCTGGTAGAAACTGTCCATAGCCAGAATAACTATTTCCATAGATTGCTACCGATAATGGGACTCCCGAAGTATGTGCTACTAAAGAACCAATAGTGAAATGAGTACTTTTACTAATAAATCCTCCTGTTAACTTATCACTTGTAGAGAATGAAACATTCTCTTTTGCAATTTTAGTTAGATTAGGTATTAGATTATAGTCATAAGCTCCACCTGATTCTTTTGAAGTATATGTTGTTTCCATAGATTCTAAAAATATATGAATAAGATTTGCTTTGTTTTCAGGGAATGATAGATCAGCAGACTTTGGATCCACATAATGATTTTCATATATTGTATTGCTAGTAGACTGATTTTGGATATATTCCTTTAAATTTATATCATTATACATCTCCTTAAAGTTATTAAAACTAAATGCCAACAGTAGTGAGAATAGTATAATATCAATTTTAAATTTAATCGGTTTAGATTTTTCAATTTTTTTAGATAATATTAGTTTAGGAAATAGTTCTATAATCAATATGGAGATCATTAAAATAAGGAATAAAGGCAGCAATACGGAGTTTAAGAATGAAACAGCTATTCCTTTATCCATTCCATCTAAAGGTGCCTTTAGTGTAAAAATCATTTCCTCTATTTTAGTACCACCAAAATTATTCATATACCACTTGGTAGATAGACCAATTAAGGCAATAATAATAATCGATAAATATTTGAATAATAACAATATAATTTTTTTCATTGAAAACTCCTTAATAATTTTCTTTTAGTATTATTTTTTTTACTTTAGACTTAATATTTTATCAGTATTGTATAATATAAAAATCAAAATAAAAAATTTTATCATATATAAATATTATATCATATATGGATTCATCTATCTAGAAATAATAGACCATCTACTTATAGATGGTTTACATATCTTATCTTTTATATCTTTATATGATAATAATTTTGTTAGTCTTAAAATAAAAAAATATCTAAAATAAATCAAAGGAAATTTACTCAACTAAAGAATTCTAGGAAGAGATTTGAATTGTGATGTAAGTCTATTTTTATAAATTATTCTTTTGAATTTCGCAAGGATTTATGCAGTCTTTACATCTTGAATATATTTTAACATTCTTTGATAACTCAAGTTTTAATGCTACAGATTTGATAGGAAAAAGTTGATAGTATTTATTGATACTAATATTTTCTATCCTATCCATTGATTCCAATATTTTCTTTTGATTCTCAAGTGAAAAGTTTTTATTTCCTGGATAAATTTCTTTTATAACATAAAGATCTGTCTTTTTTTCAATTTCCTCAATAATATATTCTTTAAGACAATCGAGAGTCACTATAGATAACTTATCTATTATCAGAGCCCTTATAGTTTCTGTATTTTCAGTGTAGGAATTTATAAGATATTCAATTTTATTTCCTAGTGTGTAAATTATAAAAGAACTATATTTATCATCTTCTTGAAATATCTTATATTCCATTTCAATATCTAGATAATCCTCTATTGTTTTCATTTCTTCTTTTATTTTTTTATCAATGATTGGAGGAATTCTCCTAGTTTTATATCCTAGAAATCTGTCTACTATATCTCTGCTATTATTAAGTTTTTCTAATATCGCTGCTTTGATATTTTCTTGATTTAAAACTACATTATCTTTACTCATATTTGATCCTCCAGACTGTCATAATTTATAGCAAAACTATTTTGTTAATTATAATTACATTTTCTATAACTATTTCCTTGCAGTATTCATTGCTTCTTGTAAATTTTCAACAGGTGTATCATTTAAACAGTTACATCCAAATGCAAAAAGATAGTTATCATAAGGTTCCATATCTTTTTTGAGTTCAAGAGTTGCTCTTCTTATTTCTGGAATCGTTCCCTTTCCTAAGACATCTATTGGATCAAGATTCCCAATAAGAACTATGTTTTTTGGAATCTTTGGAGCTACCAACTTATAGTCCATAATCTGATCAAGACTCATTCCCTCTATGCTGCATTTAATCATCAATTCTAATAACTCACTTGTATCTCCACATATATGCATCCCTTTCCAACTATCGAGATTATCATGAATTTCTTTAATCATAGGTACAATATATTCCTCAAAGTCAGCTGGACTTAATGTTATAGTTCCCGGTTCTGCTATTGAAATATATTTTGCTCCCATGTCATTTGCAGCTCTTGAATAAAGTTTTACAGTTTCCTTAGTAAAATCTAGTAAAGCTTTTACATATTCTTTATCTGTGATGATTGATTTTAATAAATGTGTAGCTCCAGCCATTTGTATTGCCAATGTAAAGGGGCCTTGTATGGATACATAGAAAGGCTTATCTATATTTCTTGCAATCAGTCTATATGTTTCAAGATTTAAAGGCATCCTTCCGGTTTTGTATGGATTTGGTACTTCTAACTTTCTTACATCTTCTATAGTTTTTATAGGGTGTTCTATCACACTTGGAAAATCATAGTCTGCTTTTAAAAGTTCTAATCCTAGGACTTCACAAAATATATTTCCATCACAAAGAGAGTAAGTGAAATCCGATTCAAAGATCTCGTCCATTTTTTTTGCTAGTTCTAATTGTTTCTTTGGATCCCTATAAACTTCATAGGTAGTGTATCCTACAAGTTCAAGCCCATTGGTTCCCATATCAGGCAAGAAAAATCTTCTTTTTTTACTATTGACGTATTCTAATAAAGTTATTTCTCTCCAGTTTTTAATTGTCACCACCTCCAATTAATCTCTGTATAAGCTTTACTCCTTCAACTGCATTTGACGCATAGCCATCACAGGCAATTTCATTAGCGTATTTCTGATTTATACATCCTCCACCAATTATTACTTTTGGTATTTTCTTTTTTAAAGGGTCTTCTTTGTTGAGTAAATCTACTACTTCTTTCATAGCACCCATTGTAGTAGTCATCATGGTTGATAGACCTATTACATCAGCGTTTTCATCAAGAGCTTTTTCTATTATTTGTTTAGCTTTAACATTTAAACCTAAATCAATTACTTGAAAATTAGCAGCCTCCATCATTATCTTTACAATATTTTTTCCTATTTCATGATGGTCACCCTCCACTACTGCTAGTATGATCTTGGGTCCATCTTTTGCTCTATCTCCACCTTTAAAGTTCAGATATTCTATACCCTTTTTTAAAGTATCTGCACAAACTATAACTTCTGGAATGTAATATTCCTTATCTTCAAAGAGCTCTGTAACTTTTATCATACCATCACTAAGACCTTTTTTATATATGTCTTTTATTGAGACGCCATTGTCAAGAGCATCTTCAATTGCTTCTACAATACTATCTTCATCCATATTTACCACACAATCATAAACTTTTTTTAATCGATCCATAATATACTCCTTTACATCTAGGCTCAAATAATCTCTTAATTGATAAGATATTTGAAAATTTATTCTATAATTATGAAATAGCTTTAATCAAGTTTCGTTTTATTTCATTGATGAGTTTAAAGTCATCTTTATAGTCATAGTGGCAAATTAAATCTGTTTCCTCATCATGATACATATGGTTTATATTTCCAACAACTTTTTTAACAAGTTCTTCCATCTTGTCCTTTCCTATCTTTTTTTCAAAAGCTCTGAATATATTGTATTCATCAATACCATAGATCATATGTTTAAATCTTAAAGAAAAATCTGGCTTTCCCATTCGATTTGGATATACAAAGAACATATCTCCAGCTGGCCACATGTCAGGTCTATATCTAGTATCTTCATCTATCTTGCCTGGCCACAGGCAATAGTTCCAACGCAAGAAACCCTTCATACCAAATGCATAGGTGTAATAACCTATCAGTCTAGATTCAATAAGAGGTGATTTAATAAATTGATTAAAGTTTTTTGGAAAACGACAAAGATACCATGTCAATTTATCCATATATTTTACCATT
Organism: uncultured Tissierella sp.; assembly: GCA_964599855.1. Lineage (GTDB taxonomy): Bacteria > Bacillota > Clostridia > Tissierellales > Tissierellaceae > Tissierella_A. The sequence goes on from CAZRHX010000079.1 coordinate 6,775, forward strand.
TCTGAATCTTTATTCTTATACTCTTCTAAAAGTGTTGGAAGAGCCATTGAAAAAGATTCTATTTGACCACCAAATTTATTTAAAAACTCTGCTATATGAAGAGCATATTTAATAGATACATCAGGAGCAATCGAACACAAGAAAGATTGAAATTCGCTTGATTTAGAAATATCCTTTGGCATATCTCCCATGACCTTGGTTTTTTTCCAATAGCCCTTGTCTTTTAGATAGTCAAATATAATTTTAATGTATTCTCTTATTTCTTCTTTTTTCCTTAGGAAGTCATAAATCCCTCTATCCTCGTCATAATAGCGAACCCTTATAGCGTCACCATAATCTTCTAGGGGATGGGAAAAGTCATGTCTATCCCAATTGTCAACCAGTCCAAATAAATTTATTTCCTCTTTTATTCCATGTTTTTCACATATTTTTATATATTTATCCATAGCTGAAAAGTCAACCTTTAGCAGTCCTGATGCTTTTGATACTTTTAAAATATTATATTCATATAGAGAAGCAGCATTTTCATCTACAATATGGCAACTCTGCCCTGACCATGGATAATCTGATACAATC
>CAZRHX010000080.1:0-3695 GCA_964599855.1 uncultured Tissierella sp.
AAGCATAGCTGCTACAAGTAGAGGATTTACACCTACTGCTGATAGAGCGCCTATTATTCCCACTCCAAATATAGCTATCTGTGATGATCCTGGTAGTATCATCCCTAAAAATGTTGTAAATATAGGGAAAAATATAGCAAGTTGCAATTTACTCATATTAAAAGATGCTACATATTCTCCGAGAGTTGCTCCCACATTTGCATCTCCAAAGAGATTTGATATAGAATAGGCAAAATAAACAGTTGCCGCTACTGGAGTTATAGCAACTATCCCTCTTTTAAATATATGAAATATGTTTTTAAAGTTTAACCCACCTTTTATTTTATCCTTACTTATTATAAGTGAATAAATAGCTGCAACTCCTGGAGTGAATAATATAACTGAAGATGAAAAAGCCTTTGCTCCATCTTCTCCAAGTCTTTTTACAAAGAATGTATCTCCAAATTTAAAATCTAAATAAAGTGGTAAAAATATAATCACTGGAACCAATAAAGACTTCCATCCTCTTTTAAGAGTTGCGCCCAGCTTTGGTATTTCTTCTTTTGGTATAGGGCTGACCTTGTATCTTCTGCAAAATATATAGAGCGTTAAAAATCTTTGAATTATAAACCAGATTCCAACTCCCCATACTGCCATCCAAAAAGTAGATAGCTCGTATTGTCCAGGAAACATAGTTTCAAGTGCTCCAAATGCTAAAAGTATAGTTCCTGAAGGTGGAATCATAGGTCCTAGGGAACTTGCAGACATCTCAACTGTAGCTGCCAGCTCTTTTGGAAAACCTGTACGTATCATAGTAGGTATAGTGAATACACCAGTTGCCGCTACATTTCCAGGTCCTGTGCCTGAAAGAGCCGCCATAAAGGTACTGGCTATCAAACTGACATAACCTGCTCCACCTTTAAATCTTCCAACTATAGACAAAACAAAGTCAATTATAACATCCACAACATCAGTTTCACTAAAGATAAAGGCCAAACTCATAAAGGCCACTATTGCATAAAACAAAGTGTTTGTAGATGGCATTATTAGATAATGGATAAATTTATCAACTTGACCTAATATTATCACCATAACTAGATAGCCAAAGAACATAGCTTCATAGATTGGCCTTTTAAAAACAATAAAGACTATTACAATGGTGATCAACAATACAAGTAAGTATAATAATTCGATTGGTATTCCTGCCATAATATCTCCACCTTTTTATTTTTTATGTTTATATTTCTATAATATTGCCCCCCAGCATCTTAGCCGTTTCAGGATCACATGTTGTAAATATAATCTGATAATCTTCCGCAAAGTCATTTATCATTTTCACGCTCTGAAGCTTTCTTTTAGGATCTAAATCTACTAGACAGTCATCCAGTACAAGATAGCCTCCTCTTTCATCAAATATATGTTTCAAAAGTGAAAACCTTAAAGCAAGTGTAACACTATCATAGGTTCCAGCAGATAAGAGTTCTATAGGTATCTGACCTAGAGTGTTCTCAAGTTTTATATTGAATTCTTCATCTATATGGCTTTTTTTATAGTCACCATCAGTTATAAGTTCAAGCAATCTTGCAAATTCATTTACCAATGTTTCCATGGGATTATTTGAAAGTTCTTCTTTAGTTTCTAAAAAAACTCTTTGTATTTCTAAAAACTTTTCCCCTCTTTTGAGATTGCTCTTGAATTTCTTTTCGGCTTCATCATATTCTTTTTTTACTTCTTCAAAAGATAAGTCCCGAATATTGTTTTTAGCTTCATAGAAAAGAGGTTTTAAGGTCTCTAGTTCAATATGCTTTTCATTTACACTTTCTTTGATAGATTTTAAGCTTGTCTTAAAATCTTCTGCTGTTTGGAAATCTTCAGGCAATGGTTTTAAGCTCTGTAAGATAGCTTCTTCTTCTTTTAAGCTTGTCTTTTTATCTATAACAAGGTCCAATAATCTATCATGGTCTGTATATTTTTCTTTCCATTTTTCTACTTTTTCACACTCATTTATTCTCTTAGATGATATATCTAATCTTTCTTCACTATTTTTCTCTATAAGTTCTTCGATTTCTTCTAAAGATCTAAATACCTTTATAGAGGATAGAGTCTCTATCTTAGTTTGTAATTCTTCTCTTGTCTTATCTTCTAATATATATTCACTTTGACTCTTTAAAGATTTTTTATCATCTTCAAGTTTTTTTATCTTTTGAAGATTTAACTTTCCCTCTTCTATAGTCTCTAAGTTTAAATCTTTTAAAAGCTCATTGAATTCTTTTTTAGTATTATTATACTTATCACTTAATTCTTCAAAGTCTATATCCCCAGTTTTGATTTCAACTTCAAAGTCATCTTCATAGATTATGCTTATAACTCCGTTAGCTTCAAAAGGTCTAGCTTCTTCTAATACCTCCTTTTCTCCAAAATCTCTCCTTACATAGACTTCTTTTTCAGTATTTTTATTTAAAAGGCCTATCATCTTGCTCGCCTTCATAGTTGTGTCTATAGTCAAGATTTTAGTTTGAAGTTCTGTAAGTTTATCTATATCTTCGCTATCCAAGCCCCTTATCTTTGAAAGTTCAGCTATTATATCTTCTTTTTTTTCATCTATTTCTTTTATCTTTTTGATTTTATTTTCTAACTCAGCTCTTTGTTTTTCTTTTTCTATATTGTCTTTCTCTTCATTTAATTTTTCTTTTTCTTCTTTTAAAAAAATTAGTTTCCCATCATATTGTTCAAGCATTTGCTCTACTCTAGGCCAGTTTTTATTTGCATCTAAAAGATCTTCCATTTCATTGTTTAACGCTTCTACTTTCATCTCAACAAGAGATCTCTTGTTTACATCGTCTTCTATATCTTCTAAGAGGATTTTTTCTTCTTTTAAGGGTTCTATAGCATCTTCTAAGATTTTGATTCGCTTGCATATATCTTCAAATTCTTCTTCACTCTTTTTAGTATCTTCCATAAGTGAAAGAAGTTTTTCCTTTTTATAATAACTTTCCACTATAGCCCCAAGTCCTGTCTTATAAGGATTATTGGGTCCTCTATTGTTTTCAGGATATCTTTTGTCCTTATCCCATCTTTTATAAAGTCTTTCTATTTCATCCTCTATATCCTTTTGAATTTTGTCAATAGAAACTCCTTCCAGCTCCATCATAGTCTTTCTAAGTAAGTCATTTATTTCATCAGTCACTTGACTATTGTTTATTATATTGGTCAGTGCAATCTTTAAGTCCCTCTGTTTTGCAAATACTATATTACTATAAGTACTTTCTCCATAGTCTAGGAGTTTTAGCAGCTCAGTGTTTATATCTTTTTCATTTTTAAGTATAGTTCCGTCACTTCTTACAAGATGAATGCTTTCTTTGCTGCCCCACTCTTTATAGATTTCATATTCTTCTTCTTCTATTTCCATTGTAACTTTTCCATCTATAAAGTCACCACTGGGTTTTGGCATATATTTAAAAGTAAAATCTTTATCTAGATTATTGTTCTTTCTAAGCTTTATATTCTTAAACAAGGTTGAGTGAATGCCATCTATTATGGTGCTTTTACCAGATTCATTTGGCCCAAGTATTATATTTAAGCCTTCACTAAACTCTACCTCCATATCTCTTAATCCTGCAAATCTCTTTGTTTCATAGGATTTAATACGCATCTTATACCCTCCTTATCAGATCATAAGCAAGCTGGAGCGCTTCTTCGTCATGAATTAATCTATT
>CAZRHX010000080.1:3705-4747 GCA_964599855.1 uncultured Tissierella sp.
CATAGGGAAAAGATCCCTTTGTAAATTCTCTTTCTATTATCTCTTCATCTATTTTTATCTTTAAATGGGAATCTTCCACTATCAAATAAAAAAGCTCTGACTCTAATTTCTTATAGAAATCACTCAAATCTCCATAAGCTTCTTCCGAGATATTGCCCTCTAGAGTCAGACGAACTATTTTTTCTTTTGGCTGACCTTGTAAAGTCCAAGATTCAACTTTTTCTAGATCACTATCTTCATTTATTTTAAATTTTTCATCAAAAAATCTAAACTTTCCAGTCTTAATCTTTTCTGCCTCTACTCCCCTATCACTTAATTCTATGTACCAAGCTGATCCAAGTTCTTTGAAGTCAAGACCATCTGGTTCTGGTGTTCCTGGATTAAATATCTTATGATCCTTTATTTTATCATCACTAGGATAAGATACATGGGTATGTCCAAGCAGCCAAAGGTCCGTTGCAATATTATTTAACTCCTCTAGCCCCATAGAATAATAGTTGCCCTCTAAGTCTGCAGAGAGACCTTCTATAGCGCCATGGGCTATACCTATATCATATTTACTTGTCCCAGTCACTCCCTCTTCTTTTATCCAAGCCAAGCTATTTTCACTAGAGTGTTTACTATGACAAGGCGCTGGATAAATTACTGCATCTATATCATAATCTTCTAAGCTATATTGTCTTTTTTCATTTAATAAAACTATTTTTTCACTTGGAAGCTTCGTAAACTCAATCCATAAATCCGTCATTCCATTATCATAGTCATGGTTGCCAGGCAGGACTAAAACACATGCACCATTAAATCTATTTAAAATGTTTACTGTTCTAACTATATCTCTCTTGGCAACTTGGATTGTATTAAATAAATCTCCCGCAATGACAAACAAATCCACATTTAAACTATTAGCTTCTTCTACCATCTTCTCCAAGCTTAAAAACCTAGCTTCAGAAAGAGTTTCTTTTACATCTCCTCCGTAACTGTTAAACTTCATCCCCAGATGGATATCTCCTGTATGAAATATCTTAAGTGACATCTCAGTTTC
>CAZRHX010000080.1:4757-7326 GCA_964599855.1 uncultured Tissierella sp.
CCTCATATTGTCATCATTTATTATTCTTTAATTTTAATTATATCAGATAAGTGACTTTACTGTATGAAAATAAATAAAAAAGCCATAGCTATAAAGAATACTATTTATAACTACAACTCTTTTCTATTTTTATTTATTTATTTATATATTATTTTATTTCTACCTTCCTTTTTAGCTCTATACATCCTCTTGTCTGCTATTGCAAACAATTTATCTATTGTCAATTCTTCTTTTTCTATTTCAGTACAAGTTGAAATCCCAGCACTAAAAGTAAAATCTATAGTATTATCTTCAAAGGTAAAAGTTTTTTCTCTGACTATGTTTAAAATCCTATCTATAATTGAATTACTCTGTTTTTCATCAGCATTATTTAACACAACTATAAACTCTTCTCCCCCATATCTACCCAGAATATCATATGATCTTAGATTCTCACCTATTATTTCAGTAAATTTTTTTAAGATATGGTCTCCAGCTTGATGTCCATAAGTATCATTTATGCTCTTGAAATAATCTATATCTATTATACATATGGAAAATATTTTTCCAGTTCTTTTATGCTCATCTATCAATTGTTTTGATCTCTCATATATATATCTTCGATTGTACACATCTGTAAGGGGATCTTTGTTTGATATTTCAAGTATCTTTTCTTCATATTTAATTCTTTCTGTTATATCTCTTCCCGATGCATAAGTTGTATCTTCAAATATGCTTGATGTCCATTCGATATAGTGATAATCTCCATTTTTATTTTTAAACCTATTGATAAAGTGAGTAAGTGTTTTATCTTTATCTAGCCTACCAAAAACTTTTAAAGTTTTCTGGATATCATCTTCGTGTATAAAACTTATAAACTTGGATCCTATTAACTCTGAAGTTGAATATCCAAGTGTTTTTTCCCATGCTTTATTTATCTTTATAAAATTTCCTTCTACATCTACAATACAAAATAAATCTGAACTTATAGAAAAGAACCTCTCTAAATCTAGTCCTTGATTTTTTTCTTCTGTTATATCGATATTAGTTCCAATCCATCTATAAGCTATTCCTTCATCATCTTTGAGAATGCCACCTCTGGTTAGAATCCATCTCCAGCTTCCATCTTTATGCTTCAATCTATGAACTATTTCATAGTGATCTGTTCTTCCTTCAAGATAATCACTTCTCAGTTTTTCTACGCTTTCCCTTTCATCTGGATGCCATAGATCTTCCCAAGACTTAAAAGAATTTTCAATTTCATAATCTTCATATCCCAAGATAGATTTCCATTTTGGAGATAAAAACATCTCTCCCTTTAAGATATCAACATCCCAAAGCCCAGCTTCAGTTCCATCCAATGCCAAGTAAAACATCTTTTCTCTTTCTTTTAAAACTTTCTCTGTTCGCTTTCTCTCACTTATATCTGAATAAGTTCCAAACATCTTAAGCGCTTGACCATCTCGATCTCTTTCTGTAATTTTACCCCTATCTTGAAACCATATCCAACTTCCATCCTTATGTTTAACCCTAACTTCACAGTCATAATTTTCTAATTCACCTTTTAAATGTTTTTCTAATAATCTATTTGAAGTCTCTAAATCATCAGGATGTAATCTCTCTTTAAAATCTTTAGCATATAGAGGTTCTAACTCTTCTAAAGAATAACCTAACATTCTAGCTAAACGTTCATTTATTTCAAATATATCTGTTTTAATAAACCATTCCCAAGTGCCAAGATTTGTTCCTTCAATTATATTTCTTAGCTTATCCAGCTTATCTTCTTTTTCTTCCATAAGTTTTGCTTTTTCTGTTATATCTACCATTATTATTAAATTTGACTCTTGGCCAAGTCTGTCTATTTTTTCTATGGAAAATATACCAGTCAATATATTCCCATCTTTAGACTTTACTTGAATTTCTTCATCTTTTATTTTATCTTTTCCTAGTCTTTTCTTTGAAATAAGTTCTAATTTATCAGAATCAACAAAGAGATCTAATTCTTTTATTGTCTTGCCTATAACTTCTTCTCTAGAATATCCCATTATTTGTAAAAATGTATTACTTACTTCTATAAATTTATCGTCTTCTATATTGTTTATACTCATAGCCAATGGACTGTCTTCAAATACTTTAGAAAACAATCTTGAATATTCCTCTTCAATTATCTTTCTTACTTTTTTGTCAAAATCATTTAGATCCTTACACGATAATTTAATATCAGATAAAGAATTTGAATCTTTCATCTATTATCACCTCGTTTTATTATGTTTATTGTTTTTTATTATGTCAAAGTGTGAAAAATAACTTAGTAATTTTTACTCTATATTATCTACTATTAAGCATAAGCACAAAAAAACCCTCCACTAATATTAGTATAACAACATACTCTTTGTCAACTCAAATTTAGTGGAGGGTTTAGTATTGGATATAGATGATTATTCTTTATAATTTTTTGGAGCTGGAGCTTTTAATACTATCAATTCTAAAACCTCATCATGCAAGTTTCTTACATTCATCTTAATATTATAAGGGATCTGAAGAATATCTCCTTTTTCATATACATTATCTTCTTGATCACCTAGTCCTA
>CAZRHX010000081.1:0-7188 GCA_964599855.1 uncultured Tissierella sp.
AAATAAATCTTTAAAAGTTATCTTCAGACAAGAAAACACTAGAAAATTTCTAGTGTTTAATATAATTTATGAAATTTTTGCTTGTTTTTTTTCATTTTGTTCTTCACATATAGTAACTTCTACTGTAGAAGTTAAAACATCTGAATATGTGTAGGATACTCTTCTAATACTATCATATTCATTTGATATCTTTACAACAAATAAATTTGGGTATACAGATTCTAATATTCCTTCTCTTACTACAATTCTCTTACGACCTTTATTTGCTCTTAAGATAACATTTTTTCCGATATATTCTTCTAAATCTTTACGTATTCTATTTAAACTGTCCATATAATAGCGAGACCACCTTCCATTTTATTCTCTCTTTATTAATCTTCAAAGAGGAAGAAGGAGTGCTATAACACTCATTAATGTTCATTATAACACAAAGAAGCCATAATGTCAACGAATTCAATATTATACTATTTATGGACATTAAAGTCAAATATTTTTATTCACTTTTTAATATTATTTTTCATCTTAGTTTAAAGTTAATTTAAAGTCCAAGAAACATTGAAGCTATTGTAAAGTATAACATAAGTGAAAACGAGTCTACAAGAGTTGTTATAAGTGGGCCAGCCATTATAGCAGGGTCTAATTTAAGTTTTTTAGCAATTAAAGGAAGCATTCCACCTATCATCTTTGCCATAACTATAGTTGCTAAAAGTGTTACCGAAACTGTTATTGAAACATCTAGTCCGACTCTATCAATAAACATGTTTTTTATAAAGTTTACACTCGAAAGTGCCAAACCTACTAATATACTCACTCTAAATTCTTTGGAAAGTACTTTCCATTTGTCTTTTAAAGTTACTTCTCCTATAGCCAATCCACGAATTATAAGAGTAGATGACTGACTTCCTGAGTTTCCTCCACTGTCCATCAACATTGGAATAAAGGCCATAAGGACTACCATAGAACTCAGTACATTTTCATATCTGCTTATAATACCTCCAGTAAGTGCTGCTCCTACCATAAGTATAAGTAACCATGGTATTCTGTGCCTAGCTAAAGTGAATACACTTGTACTAAGATATGCGTCTTCTGTGGGTACCATAGCTGCCATCTTTTGAAAGTCTTCTGTTGCCTCTTGTTCCATAACATCCATTATATCATCTACTGTTATTATTCCAGTAAGTCTTCTTTCTTTATCTACAACTGGAAGTGCAAGATAACCATATTTTATAAAGAGATTTGCAACGGTTTCTTGATCATCGTGTGTATTTACAAACAATACATCTTCTACTTCCACCATGATATCTTTTATTATTTCATCTTCTTCACTTGTTACAAGAACTCTTAAGGATACTATTCCCTCTAAGATTCTGTTTTTATTTATTACATAACATGTATAAACAGTTTCTTTATTTAATCCTATTTCTTTTATGTGTTCTAGAGATTCTTTTACTGTCATATTCTGATTTAACTCAACATATTCTATTGTCATTAAACTTCCTGCAGAGTCGCCAGGATATTTTAAAAACTGATTTATAAGTCTTCTCTCTTCATTTGTAGAGTTTTGTAAGATTTTATTGACTATATTCGCAGGCATCTCTTCTATCATATCTATCATGTCATCAAAGAATAGCTCGTCCAATATATAATTTAGCTCTTTATCAGTTATAGCATTTATGATCTCTCTTTGCTGTATATTTGAAAAGTGAGAAAACACCTCTACTGCTATATCTTTTGGTAACATTCTAAAGATAAGTAATGTGGTATTTGGATCTATTTCATCTAATATTTCTGCTATATCTACTGGTTTCATATCTGTTATTTCTTTTTTTAGTTGTACATATCTTTTTTGTTCAACTAAATGTAAAACATCTGATTGATTCATACTTTTCCTCCCCTTGTATATGAAGGCACCTAGAAAACGTCCTGACTTTGGAGCCTACATATTTTATATATTGTTTCAATTCCCTGTCTAAGGGCACAGATTCCAAAATCATCACTCCTCTTTTTTAAGTCTTATTTCTACATAGATACTATTATAACACAGTCATCTATCAAAAAACAAAAAAATAGACTATATAGTCTATTTTTTTGTTTTTTGATTATATTTATATCTTTTCACCACGAGCTACGAAACCTCTTCTATATTTATCTTCAATATAGTCTATTGCAAACTTCTTGTATGCATTAGAAATGCTCTCTTCCATTGAAAAAACATATCCTTCTGCTTCCATTTTAAAATAGTCTTGCTCAGGTTCTGCCAGAACCAGCCCAAATGTAGGCCCACTTCAGTTACGACCTGCAATATAAAACTTAAAATGTTTTTCTGTATCTTCTTTTGTCAATAATTCATTTAACTTCCTCTTTGCAAAATCACTTACTTCTATAAGCATATATAGGCCACCTCTGTTTTTAAAATCTATAATCTATATTTTATCTTTTCATATTAGGATCTAGTATATCAGCTTTAACTGTAAATCTTTCTCCATTTCCTTTGACTTCTAAATCTACTATAAATTTAGGATATATTTTTTCTAAGCCTTCTTCTAATAGAAATTTATATCCTTCAGCTTCTACTTTGTGGTCTCCTTCTTTTGGTTCTTCCAGAACCAATCCAAAAGTCTTACTAGCTCAGCTACGACCCGATATATAGATCTTAAGCATTTTTTCTGTGTTTTCCTTATCTACTATTTTATCTAATCTTTTTTTAGCCGCATCAGTTACTTCTATAATCATTTGTGCCACCTCTATTTCTTCTATCAATAATCTGTTTTTAATCCCAATTATCATCTATGTCTTCCCTTGCGAGAACTACAAATCTTTTTTTGTATTTACTATCCATAAATACTATCATAAACTTCTCATATAGATCTGCTAAGCCATCAGCTATAGCAAATTTATATTTACCTATATCTACTTTTAAATCTACTTCTTCTGGTTCTTCTAGAACCAGTCCTAGTGTAGTTCCGCCTCAGCCACTACCTGAGACATAAATTCTAAGTCTCTTTTCCAAGAGCTCTTTGGGATCTTTCATTGCTAAGATTCCATCTATCTTTTCTCTAGCTTCTTCAGTCATTTCTATAATCATAATTATCAAATCCTATTTTTTTATTATTTAACTTCTCCAGGAACAATCATAAATCCTCTTCTAAGTGGATTATCAGTATAATCTACTACAAATTTATCATATATATCTTCTAGTCCATCTCCTATTGAGAAGGCATAACCATCTACATCTACTTGTAAATCTTCTTCTTCAGGCTCTTCCAGAGCCATGCCAAACGAAGGTCCCGCTCAACCATGTCCTGCAACATAAAGCTTTAATCTCTTTCCTGCATCTGCTGCTTCTAAAACAATATCTAATTCTTTTTTAGCTAAATCTGTTACTTCTATAACCATGATCAATCACTCCTATTTTTTATTATTTATTTAAATTATATTTATTTCGCATTATAGAATATTATACCCGGCTTTTATTTATGTAAACAAAAAAAGAAAAATGGATATAAGTATTGTGATTAAGTCACATTAATAGATTATGGGAAAAACCTTTATCACTTTAGACATTTATATTTTTTATATATGAGTAGAAAAAAATATAATTATATGCTATCATAATGGTTACTAGCATATAGAGGGGAGGTATTATCTATGGAAATTACTAAGGATATGTTTATAGGTGAACTTATTAGAAAGAAACCAGAGGCTGTTGAAACCTTAATGGAGTTTGGCATGGGTTGTGTAGGCTGACCTGCTTCCCAAATGGAAACTTTGGAAGAGGCTGCCATGGTTCATGGTCTGAATTTAGATGAGTTAATGAAGGCATTAAACAAATAAATAAATATTAAAAGCTTCCCTCTTTTTAAAGGGAAGCTTTTTTAATCTTATCTACCATCTACGGCTAAGTCGATTTTGTTTTTGTCAAATCCTACAATTTGTTCATCTTCTATTACGATTACAGGTACACCCATATGACCCATATCCATAAGTTCCTTTCTAGCTTGAGAATCACTTTGTACATTTTTTTCTGTATATTCTAAACCTTTTTCATCTAAATAATCTTTTGCCAATGTGCAATAAGGACAAGTGCTGCTAGTGTATACTACTATATTTTTCATAATATCACTCCTATTGTTTTTTTCGATTCTTTAATATCTGTTAATAAATTTATTACCCTATAAAGAAACAATTACTCAATACAATAATATCTATCTTACAATTCTGAAATTGAATCTATTTAAGTATATTAGCCTTTAACATGAGGCTGTATAATCTTTACAATTTTTCTATATGAGCCGTATGACTTAGTCCCTTTTCTAATAGGTCTAAAACATGATTGTCGTCTAGAGAATATATTACTTGCTTTCCCTGTTTTTTAAATCTTACTAAATTTAAATTTCTAAGAGTTCTAAGGTGATGAGAAACTAAGGACTGAGTCATGTCTAATATCTGTGCAATATCACATACACATAGAGATGACTTAGATAAGATATAGAGTATTTTTAGTCTAGAAGGATCTCCCATGGCTTTAAATATATTTCCTAAAAGTCCTAATCCTTTTTCAGTTTTTAAAGATAAATCTATTTCATTCAATAATTCTTCTTCTGCAAAGTGTCCCAAGCAGACTTGTCTGTCTTTATTTTTATCCATAAAACTCTCCCTTCAAAATTTAATAAATTTGACAGTGAAATTCCTCGTTAATATTTATAATTCCATACTTAAAATAGGTAAAGACTCGCTTAGACTTGTAAACTGTTCTAAATTTAGTTCCTCTGCTCTAGATTTTGGATCTATGCCAGCTTTTTCTAGAGCTATTTTAAACTCTTCTTTTGTAAGATCAAATCCATAGCTAGATAATGCGTTTAATATGGTTTTTCTTCTCTTAGAAAAAGAAGCTTTTACTACTTTAAAAAATTGATCTTTATCTACTATAGGAAGGTCTTTCTTCATATTCAATCTTATAACTGCAGAATCTATCTTGGGACTTGGCATGAAAACACTCTTTGGAACATTTAAAAGCATCTCAGGTTCACTATAGAAGTTTACAAAAACTGAAAGAGAACCGTAGACTTTACTTCCTTCTTTAGATACCATCCTCTGTGCTACTTCTTTTTGTACCATTATAGTGAGTGATTCTACATTTAAATCTTCTTCTAAAAATCTAGCTATAATAGGTGTAGTTACATAGTATGGAAGGTTTGCAACTACTTTTACAGGTCCTCCCTCCATCTTTTCATCTATCAATTGCTTTATATCTATATCTAAGATATCTCCATGAACTATCTCTACATTTCTATATTCTTTAAGAGTTATATCCAGTATAGGTAAAAGATTTTTATCTATTTCTACCGCCACTACCTTTTTAGCCTTTAAAGATAATTCTTCTGTAAGCGTTCCTATACCAGGACCTACTTCTAATATATAATCATCTTTTGTAATTCCAGCATCTCTGACAATCTTTTTTACTATATTTCCATCTATTAAAAAATTTTGTCCAAGGCTTTTAGAAAATTTAAATCTGTGTTCCTCTATTATCTGCTTTAAATATTTAGCGGAATAAAGTCTATTCTCCATTTTTCTCTATCCTTTCAACTGCTCCTATGAGTTCTGCCTTTGTTATGCCAAAGTTGTTTAGCCTACTTAAAAACTGCTTGGCATTCCCATATCCTATTCCAAGTTCATGCCCTAGTTTATCTCTTCTCATCCTAGAATCTTGGCCACCTGAGAGTCCCAAGAGAATCATATCTTCTTTTGTATATATTATCTCTTGTTTTACTTTTATAGGTTTAGCTCTCTTTATGGCTATGATGATATCTTCTGGCCTTGCATTTTCTATACCTATATCATCTTTTTTAGTTGTTTTATTTTGAGGCAAAAATGCGTGTTTACAACCCTTGACTTGAGCTGCTATGTCACGTCTTATCTTTTCTCCCATATAGTCTGGATCTGTAAATATAATTATACCACGCCTTTGAGATAGCTTTTTTAAAGTATTTATAAGCTTCTGACCATAGCCAAAACCTTTTGTGGTTATTATTTCAGCATCAATAGCGGCCTTTACAGCCGCTACATCATCTTTACCTTCAACTACTATAACTTCTTTTATCATAAATATTTCCTCTTTCCAAACCGAGTTTTAATCTATATTGAATATTTTTTTTGTATTTTTATTTGTTTGAAGGGTTAAATCTTCTAGAGTTATCCCCCTAAGTTCTGCTATAAGTTTTGCTGTTTCTTTTACAAACATCGGCTCGTTTCTCTTTCCTCTATAAGGAGTTGGAGCAAGATAGGGAGCATCTGTTTCTAGGAGAAGTTTGTCTAGGGGAACAACTTTTACAACTTCTTTTAATTCATCTGTCTTTTTAAAAGTCACAGGACCACCTATGGCAATATAAAAACCTAGTTCTAGATATTCTTTTAATTGAGCTCTATCACTTGAAAAGCAGTGTATGATAGCTCTAAGTTCCTGACTTTCTTCTTTTAATATCTGGAGAATATCCGCATCCGCTTCTCTGCTGTGAACTACTATGGGCAGATTTAGTTTTTTGGCTAAATGTATCTGTTCTCTGAAGCGCTTTCTTTGAATATCCCTAGGTGAATTATCATAATGGTAATCGAGCCCTATTTCACCTATAGCTAGGACCTTTTTATTTTTAGCTAGTTTTTCTATTTCAGCTAAAGAGTTTTCATTCATATCTTTAACCTCATGGGGATGAACTCCCACTACTGCATATATATTTTTATATTTCTCGGCTAGCTCAACACTTGCCTTACTGGAATGGATATCTGCACCTATATTTACAACAAGCTCTATACCATTCTTTTGTAAATTTTCTATAATATACTCTCTATCTAGATCAAATCTTTCATCGTCTAGATGAGCGTGGCTATCTATCAACATCTTTATCAACTTCCTTTAGTTTTTCCTTACTTATGAAATGTTCGCTCCTCTTTTTAAATCTTCTAAAGTAGTTAGAAGAGATAACTTTCCTTCACTGTCTTCTGCAGCTAAGATCATTCCTTTTGATTCTACTCCTCTTAGTTTTATAGGTTTTAAATTTACAACCACAACTACTTTTTTACCTATAAGATTTTCAGGAGCATAGAACTCTTTTATCCCTGATACCACTTGACGTGTTTCATCTCCAAGGTCTAAGGTAAAGACAAGAAGTTTATCAGCTTTTGGATGGT
>CAZRHX010000082.1:0-7154 GCA_964599855.1 uncultured Tissierella sp.
CTCTTTGGTAAATTTAAGTCTACATCATCAATTGAAATATTCATTGCTTCTGCTACACCTTTCCCATATTCAGGATCTGCTTGGTAGCAATGATAGATATGCCTATGTTTTATTTGGAGAGTTGAATCTCCCATATTTCTAGCAGTATTATCAAATAATACTCTTTTCTGATCTTCTGTCATCGCTCTAAAGAGAAGTCCAGGCTGTGTGAAGTAATCTGAATCATCTTCTCTGAAGTCATATCTATCTACATCTCCACCTTTTTCTCTTGGTAGATTATCTTTTGGACTGTCGCTCCAGTTTCCATAACTATTTGGTTCATAATGCAATTCACTACCTAGGTTACCATCTACACGCATCTGTCCATCCCTATGGAAACTGTGTGGATTTTTAACTGCCTTAGGTGAGTTAACAGGTATATGATGGTGATTTACACCTAGACGATATCTCTGTGCATCTCCATAAGAGAATAATCTTCCTTGTAACATACGATCAGGAGAAAAACTGATTCCTGGAACTGAATTTGCAGGATTAAATGCTGCTTGTTCTATTTCAGCAAAATAATTATCTGGATTTCTATTTAATTCAAATTCTCCAACTGGCATCAATGGATAATCCTTTTTTAGCCACATCTTAGTTAAGTCGAAAGGATTTGTTTCCATTGCATCTGCTTCTTCTTCAGTCATAACCTGTATATACATTTTCCACTTTGGATAGATTTCTTTTTCAATGGCTTCATAAAGATCTCTCTGATGAGACTCTCTATCCATACCAACTACTTTTTCTGCTTCTTGATCTGTTAGGTTTTTTATACCTTGTTGAGATCTAAAGTGAAATTTAACCCATACACGTTCATTTTGACTATTAATCATACTATAGGCATGAGAGCTAAATCCATGCATATGTCTATATGAAGATGGAATACCTCTATCTCCCATAATAATCGTTACTTGTAAGAGAGCTTCTGGAAGTGATGACCAAAAATCCCAATTAGTATTTGGACTTCTCATATTAGTACGTGGATCTCTTTTTACTGCATGATTTAAATCTATAAACTTCATTGGATCTCTAAAGAAAAACACTGGAGTATTATTCCCAACCAAATCCCAATTACCTTCTTCAGTGTAGAATTTTAAGGCAAAGCCTCTTATATCTCTCTCTGCATCTGCTGCTCCTCTTTCTCCAGCAACTGTTGAAAAACGCGCTAGCATTTCTGTCTTTTTTCCAACTTCTGAAAATATGTCCGCTTTTGTATATTTAGTAATATCATGAGTTACAGTAAATGTTCCAAAAGCTCCAGAACCTTTTGCATGCATCCTACGCTCTGGTATTACTTCACGGTCAAAATGAGCCATCTTTTCTAAAAACCATGTATCTTGTAAGGACACAGGACCTCTTTTCCCAGAAGTCATAGTATCTTGATTATCTTTTACAGGAGCTCCTGCCGCTGTTTTTATTTGAGGATGATCCCCTTTGTTTTGATTTCTACTAGGAATCGAATCTCCTAAATTGTTTTTATCCATAGGGTTCTCCTTATTCATTTTATCTTTTTTATTATCCATATAAATTCCTCCTTCTAATTATTAAATTTTATGTGAAAAAGTCTTATTAATATATGATTTCAGACTAAGAGCTTACATTTATTTTTTTACCCTAGTTTTCAATATTAAATCACTTACTTGTATTATACAAGTAATTCAGATTAAGATTCATATCTATTAAATGTTTTTCACAACTAAATGCTGTAATCTATTTGACAAACAGTGGCTTATATGGAAAGATAGGGATGGGTAAACACCAAAATAAAATAGGAGGAATGATAAGATGAAAAAAAGAAAGTTATTGTCAACCTTGTTAGTAAGTATATTGCTAGCAGCAACATTTGTAGGTTGTAGTCCAGAAAGCGACACAGAGGTAAAAGAAACTGTCGTTAAAGAAGAAGTAGAGATTTTCGAAAATCCTGAAGTAAGTTCCCCAGAAGATGCAATCGCCTTGTTAAAAAAAGGAAATGAGAGATTTGTAAATGGTGATTTAGCTAACTATGATTTAAGTGATGCTAAACTAAGCGAATTAACTGAAGGTCAAAAACCTTTTGCAGTGGTTGTGACTTGTTCAGACTCAAGAGTAGTTCCAGAGCATTTATTCAATCAAGGTTTAGGAGAACTCTTTGTTATAAGAGTAGCAGGCAATATATTAGATGAAGCAGAAATAGGAAGTATAGAATATGCAGTAGGTAATTTAGAAAGTCCATGCAAATTCTGAAGAAGTTGATACAACTGAGTACATAGACTCTTTTTTAGACAATATAGAACCAGCTGTTAAAAAGGCTAAAGAGAGTAATTTAGAAGGTGAAGAATTAATAGATAAAACAATATCTATAAATATAGAATCTGCTGTAGAGCAACTTTTAAGAGATAGTAGTATAGTAAAAGAAAATGCTGCTGCAGATAAGGTAGAAGTTGTAGGTGCTAAATATCTATTAGCAGATGGATCTGTAGAGTGGTTTGAATAAAATCAAAAGCAGCCTTAGGATTTTAAAATCCCAAGGCTGCTTTTGATTTTATATATTTTTAGTCTTCGTAAGAAATTGTAATAACTGGTTTAATAAGATCTCTAGGCTTATCTCTCATAAGTTCTAAAGCTTCTGGAAGACTTTCTAAGCCTTCAAATCTATGTGTAAGCATGCCAGAAACATCAAGCCTGCCAGTCATCATAAGATTAGCAAGTCTTTCTATACGCATACGTCCCGCTGACATAAGTCCACCAACTATCTTAATATGTCCCATCCCAACACCCCAAGCTACTCTCGGGATTCTAATATAATCTCCACTACCTAGATAATTAACATTGGCTATAATACTACCTGCTTTTACACAACCCATTATATCCATAATAGTATCTACCGTTCCACCTGCTATTAGAACTTTATCAACACCCTTACCATTTGTAAGCTTCATTACTTGTTCTTGAATAGATCCATCTTTGTAGCTAATTATATCTGTTGCTCCATACTCTCTGGCAAGGGCTACACAATCTGGTCTCGTTCCAACAGCTAATATTCTTGCAGCACCTCTAAGTGCAGCACCAGCAACAGCCATAAGACCAACTGGCCCTATTCCTACAACTAACACATCTTCTCCAAAGCCAACCTCTGCCATTTCTGAAGCATGAAATCCCGTAGGTATCATATCACTAAGCATTGTAGCCTCAGCTGGATCCATTCCTTCAGGTAAAAGTACTAAGTTTGCATCAGCTTCATTTACATGAAATAGTTCGCCAAATACACCATCTTTAAAGTTAGAAAATTTCCAACCCCCAAGTACTCCACCTGAATGTTGTGCAAATCCACGTTGTGCTTCTAATGAACCCCAATCAGGAGTAATAGCAGGTATAACTACTTTGTCTCCAACTTTGAAATCTCTTACTAGTTCTCCAACTTCCATAATTTCACCAACAGCTTCATGACCAAGAATCATATCGGTTCTTTCACCAACAGCTCCTTCGTAAACAGTATGAATATCAGATGTACACGGAGCTAATGCTATAGGGCGACATATTGCATCAAGTGGCCCACATTTTGGTGCTTCTTTTTCTACCCAACCTACTTCGCCAATCTTTTTCATTGCAAATCCTCTCATTATATAATCCCCCTAGTATACTTTTAGATATTCAAATATTAGGATAAGTTTAAGTATTCACAATATTTGAATATCTTGTTTAGATTATATAATGAAATAATCTATTTGTCAATTTTTTATTTCAACTTTTTATATATTAACAGCTCTATTCATTTGCTTTATTTACATTTCTAAGTCTACCTTTAATAGTAGTTGTTTGAAGTTCCTCTAAAACCATTTCGCCTTTACCATTCAAAATCTCTACAAATGTAGATATATCTAAAACATTAATTATCCCTATATCATCTGCAGTCATTCCATCTATATTGCATAATGTTCCTACAATATCTACCGGTCTCATCTTTGTCTTTCTACCAGCGTTTATGTGTATCTTCATTATATTTTTACTTAATTCCTCACCTTTTAATTCCTTTATCTCAGGCCTTTCTTTCATCTTTTCCTCAAACTTTTCTTTTGAATCCTTTAGCTCTAAAGTTTCAGGTCTTTCTCTTATATCAATCTCTTTTTCTATATAATTTTCTATATCTTTTAAAAGTTTTCTATCCCTAGGAGTAGCAAATGTAATAGCATTACCCACTTTACCTACACGCCCTGTTCTACCAATCCTATGAACATAAGATTCTCTCTCCATGGGAACATCATAATTGATTATATGACTTATATTTTCTATATCTATTCCTCTAGCTGCAACATCCGTTGCTATTAAATATCTAAAATATCCAAGTCTAAAATCTTCCATGACTTTAGTTCTATCTCTTTGTTCCATCCCGCCATGAATTTTATCACAAGTATAGTTTACCCTCTTTAGCTCTATATATATTTCATCTACCTTTTCCCTTGTATTGGCAAATATTATAGAACTATCAGGGCTTTCTACAATAGTTACATCTTTTAAAAGTTCTATTTTATCTTTCTCTTCTACTAGATAAATAGATTGATCTATTTTATCCACAGTTACATTCTCGTCTTCTATATCTATATATTTTGGATTTTTCATATATCTGTTACAAAGAGATTCTATATCTCTAGGAAGTGTGGCTGAAAAAAGCATTGTCATTCTTTCTTCTAACAAACTATCTATAATGCTTTCTATTTGTTCTAAAAACCCCATATTAAACATCTCATCCGCCTCATCTATTATTAAATATTTAACCGCTGATACATCAAGCGTTCCTTTATCTATATGGTCTATTATTCGTCCTGGCGTACCAACTACTATATGAGTTTTTTGCTTTAGCAATTGCTGTTGATTATAAAATGGTGTTCTACCATAAACTGATACCACTTTCAATCTTTTAAATCTTCCTATATTAAAAAAATCTTCTCTTATTTGCATAGCTAATTCTCTTGTAGGTGTGATAACTAAAGCTTGAGGTCTATTTTCTTCCCAATCTACTAATTCGCAAATAGGTATTGCAAAAGCTGCAGTTTTACCACTTCCCGTTTGGGATTTTACAACCACATCTCTTCCTTCAAGTCCGATAGGTAGTACTTTTTCTTGAACTCTAGTTGGGCTCTTATAATTCAATATTTCAATTGATTTTAATATATCTTTACTTAGTTTATAATCCATAAAATTTTTCCTTATCATTCATCAACATCCTTTTCATTTTTAAATAGAATACTAAACTTATAAATAACCTTTACCTATTCATTATAACATACAATATTAGAGACATATCTATCCTATCCTTTTTTACAGATTTTAATAGTATTACACCTTACTATTCTCTTTAATTTTAATTTTCATACTAACTGCCCTCTTTCTTGGCTAAATTAGTACTTATCTCAATTTTTGAAACTATGAAATAGCAAATAAAAAAACCAAACAGAATGTTTGGTTTAAATCTTATATAATATTTAAATTTTATTCTTGCTTTTGTTCTTATTTGTTCTGAATCTTCTCCAGGACTTATCGCCTTTTGACTCATCTTTCTTAAAATCTGCTTTTTTTCTATCTTTTCTAAAACTATCTGAAGATTTAGTTTTACTTGATTTAGAACTAGGTTTTCTAGAATGTTTTTTCTTTTCTTCTATAGTTTTATTTTTTAGTGGATAAGGATGATCTTCCATCTCTTTTATAGTTTTACCTGTCAACTTTTGAATTGCAGTAAGCAATGGTTTCTCCATATAACTGCAAAAACTAATTGCTGTTCCGCCATGACTTGCTCGTCCAGTACGTCCTATTCTGTGAACATAAGTTTCAGCAACCTCTGGAAGGTCAAAGTTTATTACATGGGATAGTTCATCTATATCAATTCCACGAGCAGCTATATCTGTAGCTACTAAAACCCTAGTCTTTTTATCTTTAAAATTATTTAAGGCAAGTTGCCTTGCATTTTGAGACTTGTTTCCATGTATAGCCTCCGCCATAATTCCACTGTTTTCTAATTGCTTGACTATCTTATTTGCTCCGTGCTTAGTTCTTGAAAAAACTAAGGCAGAAGCTATATCTGTAGTTTTAAGCAAATGTATAAGTAGATTTACTTTATTGTTTTTATCTACATAGTAAAACTCTTGATTTATTATGTCTACAGTAGAAGAAACTGGTGAAGCTACAACCTTTATTGGGTCATTCAATATACTATTTGCAAGTTTTTCAATTGCATCTGGCATAGTAGCAGAAAAGAACATAGTTTGTTTCTTTTTAGGTAAATATGTGATGATTTTTTTAACATCTTTAAGCATACCCATATCAAGCATCATATCTGCTTCATCTAGGACAAAGTACTCTATTGCCTTAAGGCTTATATGCTTTTGATTTATAAGATCTAATAATCTACCAGGAGTTGCCACTATCACTTCTACTCCTTTTTCTAACCTTTTTACTTGAGGTTTTTGGGATACACCCCCATAGATTGGAACTGTTCTGATCTCTAGGTTTTTTCCATATGTTTTAAAACTATTAGAAATTTGAATAGCTAGTTCTCTGGTTGGTGCAACTATTAAGGCTTTAGTCAATCTCTTACCCTTAGTTTTTTGCTTATTCTCTGATATTTTTTGTAAAATAGGTATAGAAAAAGCTGCTGTTTTTCCAGTACCTGTTTGAGCACATCCAAGTAAATCTTTACCTTTAAGAAGTTCCGGTATAGCTTTAACCTGTATTGGTGTTGCCTTTGTATATCCTTCTTCTTTCAAAGCCTTCTGAATAGGCTCTATTAATTTTAAATCTTCTATTAGCAAATTTTTTTCCCCTTTACAAACAAAAATCATAGAGTAATATAATCACAAATGTGAGTTAAATACTCTATGATTTACATTCATTTATTCTATTTTTGTAAGTCTTACTCTAGTATATAACAAATTTATATTTTTTTATACTATTATTTAAATCATCTCTCAAGATTGAACTTTTTATTTCTTATTTTTCTTTTGATATGCAAGCATCGATAAGAATTCAAACACTATATTAGCAGCTAAAAGTGATGTAATCTCACCAAAGTCATAAGGGGGTGCCACTTCTACTAAATCAAATCCTACATAGTTTAAGTCTTTAAGTCCTCTTATAAGTTCTAA